>CALFVE010000236.1 GCA_937928475.1 uncultured bacterium
GGCCGAGTGAACAGGTCGTCATAGGCCTCCCGCACCATGTCGGTCACCAGCCGCCCCTGGAAGGTCGCCTCCGGCGTGACCCAGGAAAGGTGGTTCAGACCCCCGCCTCGGTACTTCAGGTCGGGATTCGGCCAGCCGATCTCGAAGAGGTGGTCCATATCAGCCGCGAAGTTGTACACTCCCGAACACAAACCCACTGCCTTGATCGGGGCGTAGCGGTGCAGGGCATCCACGAGGGTAGTGACCGGGTTGGTGAACACCAGAAACCAGGCCTGCGGGCAGCACCGGGTCATCTCCTCGGCAATCCCCAGGATCACCGGCACGGTGCGAGCGGTAAGCATCACCGCGCTGGGGCCAAAGTCGTCGTGGCCGTGATAGCCCCACTTGATCCCGATCCTCTTATCGCGTTCCAGGGCCTCAACCCCGCCCACGCGCAGGCACGAGTACACAAAGTCTGCGCCCTCCAGAGCCTCCGCCAGGCTGGCAGTGGCCAAGACAGTCAGGCTGCGCCCCTCCGCGGAGGGCATCTTACGCGACAGCCGGGCTACCGTCTCTGCTCGGCCCAAGTCCGGGTCATGGAAAACCAAGTGCAGATGAGCCGGGCAGTCCGGCGCTTCCAGCAGTCCGTTGACCGTCCCCAGCAGGCGCAGCGCCCCGCCTCCCACAAAGGCGACCTTCATTGTATGACCTCCTCCGAGGCAATCTGCGCACGGAGGGGCCGGGCTCCCGGCGTAGACGGCGCTCGGCCGGCCCCTGCGGTTATTCAGCAACTCTTGACCGGCAGTCTACCACCCTCACCGGGATAGCCTCGTAGCCTTGCAGTGCTCCGTCTTTCCCGTAGCGGCACTGAAGGACGTATCCCTCATTGCCGCCGTAGGATTGCTCGTCAAAGACCAGATTGCCGAGTCCGTACGCAATCAGCGCCTGGCGGTAACGCTCGATCGGCCCTCGGACGTGGGAATGATGCCCCACCACCAAGTCGGCACCCAGGTCTACTGCCAGATGCGCGAGGCGGCGCTCGCGGTCGCTCACTTCCCGCACTCCCTCTCGCCCCCAGTGGAAGGAAACCACGAGTACCGTACAACGCGCGGCCAGCCGCGGAACGGAGCGACGAAGGGCTTCCTCGTTGAGCAGAGCAAGGCTCTCCCGCTGGGGATCGTGGACGAAGTCCGTGTAAGGGAAGGCGCTGTAGGCAAGAAAGCCGACCGGCACGCTGCCCAGTGTGACCATCAACCCTCGCTCTGCCTCATCCTGCGTCGCTCCCGCGCCCACCGCGACGATCCCCGCGTCCCGCAGAATCTCAATACTCCGCCGCAGGCCGGCTCGCCCGGCGTCTATCGCATGGTTGTTGGCCAGGCTGAGCACGTCAAACCCGGCCCGGCTGAGCGCGCCGGCCATCTCCGGCGTTGCCCGCAGCGCGTTGACGCGCGGGAAGCGCGTGGGAAGGTCAGTCAGGGGTGACTCCAGGTTGCCGAAGGTCAGGTCGGCCTCACGCAACTGTGGCGCTACCAGCGCAAAGGGATAATCCACCCCACGCTGCTGGCAGACCTCGGCCACCCCCCGCGCCGGCATGACGTCGCCCACGCAAGTGAGGGTCACGGTCTCCCCATGGCGCGAGCAGCCAGCAAGCCCCGCGAGAATCGCCAGAGTAATAGCAAGCGGCAATCGCAGCATGTCACGGGCACGACAGAGAATGGCGCCACTCGCGGCGGAGCAGGAGTGGCGCCTTTCCCGAAACTGATAAAGTCAGCAGCACCCTCCTCACAACTCCCCCTCTCCTCCCAGGAGAGGAGGCCGCGGGGCGAGGTCTCAGCACCCGCCTCTCGTGAAATCCTGGATGTCCTCAAACTGCACCTGTTCCCCGCCCCGTTTGTACTTGCTCAGGAAACTCGCCGTCCACTTGGGGGGCAGCGGCGGGTTCTTAGAGGACAGTTTCTCCTGCCACTGTTCGTCGGTCATGCGCTCAGCCACTGGCACCGTGAACTCATGATAGGCAAACACAGCGCCGCGGCCCAGGAGCAACTTGCCCTCGCACGGATAGATGACGTACAACTCGTTCGCGTGCCCGACTCCCTCCTCCAGCGCAAACATCTCCGTCCCGATGGGTCCCGTGTGTACATCCGCAACCACCGCCATGTCCTTGTCAGTCATGGAAGTGATCTCGTCGCCCTGGTCCCCTCGGCGCGTGTACAGGTTGAGCCGCGCCAACTTGTCACCGTAGTACTCAATGGCGTTGTACTCCTCGGCGGTCAGTCTCTGGTTGGTCAGTTGCTTAATCGAGGTCTCCTGCAGGAACTTGCACAGCGAGATGAACTCGTCGAAGGACTCCTGCATGTTCTCGTCCTGCAAGAGATTGCGCGCCAGCAGCCCGTCCCGCAGTTGCGTCGCGAGCAGCCCCAGACGCCAGTACATGAGCACCTCTGGCTCGACATACCCCTTAGGCGGCGGAGCCGGCTCCTCCTCCGGCTCCCCGCCGCATTCCGCCACCACCGACTGCTTGGCATACAGGATCGTATCGTGGCGCAACTCCGCCCAACTGCCCAGCGCAGCGTTGAGTTGCTTATCTAGCCAGGCCTGGCTGCGCATGAAGGTCGGATAGCCCTCCCCCTTCACCTCCAGCAGGAACCGCAGCGCGTGCAGCCACCCTGCATAAATATTCTTGGTCCAGTCCTTATCCGTATAAGCCGCCACCTCTGCGCGCAGCTTGGCTGTCTGCTCCGCATAGTTTGCGAACTTCGTCTGTTCGTAGACTTGGTCGGCAATCTGGTAGGCTCGCTCCGAACCCAGGATGCTCATGATATCCAGCCCCATCGGGAAAGTCCGCTTGCTGAAGGTGCCTGGAGCATCGGGCGCCACCGACTTGGCGCTGCCCACGTGAGGGGAGACCATCATCTGGAAGAGGTAGGAGTCGAGAACAAACCGTTGCCCCATAGTGCGAAACTGGGGGACGCCGGGCTGCTTGGGGTCGTTCAGCAGGGACTCCATCACGATCCCCGGCGGGCGCAGCGCTAGTAATTCCTTGGCCAAATCCACCAGACTCTGGTCGGGAACCAGTCTCTTCGTGTCCAGGGACTCGCCGATGACCTTGGCCGCAGCCTTGCCCATGTCGTTGGGAGTCACGTCGTCCGCAAAGCCTACCATGAAGGCGGTCGGCTCATAGATGTCCTCCCAGACCTTCCCCAGCGGTTCCTCTCCCATCCGGTGGTATAGAATCAATTGGGCCAGCAGCACCGCCTGGCGCGCCAAGCGCGGCTGGAACTCGGCCGGGTCGGCCTTGTTGTAGAAGGCCAGTGGCGTGAGGCCGTACCACATCATGGTCAGGAAATAGCGCTTCAGTTTCTCGCTGCGGGTGTAGTGGCCGCGCGGGATGAACTGCGAGTAGTCCACCTTCAATTTGACCGTGGGCGACTCCTCGAAGCCTTCGTGGGCCTGGATCAGCGCGAGTTCCTGCTCCGCCAGCGCAGCGACCTCCTGGGGCGGCTGGACGCCCCATTGCTCCTGCGGTATCTCCAGCAGCCGCACGGGGACCAGGGCATAGCCGTAGTTGTGCAGCGCGGCCTCTTTGACCTCCGGCGCCTCCGCCTCCTGGTACTGCTGCGCGGCGCCCTGCAGCAGGCCCTGCGCAAGGGTGGTTAGCCGCTCATAGAGGGTGCTGACCTCGACAGAGCGCAGCACGTAGTCGTAGAAGATGTGGAAGGCGTGCAGGATAGAGTCGGCGGTGGGTACGCTGGGCAAGTGCACGCGCTCGTAGTTGTTCAGTTCATAGACGAACTCCATCTGCTTCCAGTCCGCGGGCACCACCACGAAGCCCTGCTTGGCCAGCATCCGCAGGTGATCGGGCCGGAGATTATTCTTGAACTGATTCAGGTTGGCGACATTGCTAAGGTTGGCCGCAATCTGATAAGGCGCTACCTGGGGCATGAACTGGGGCGGCTCGCCCAGGTCCACGCTGAAGCCGGATTCCTGAGCGAACTGATAGCGGCCGCCGTCCGGCGCCGCCAGAGCGCCTGGGATCGCTGCCCCCGGTCTGCGACAACCGGCCAGGGCCAGCAAGGCCAACGCCAGCGCCAGGAGACAGACCACGGTGAGAGTGTGTCGCATGTCAGACTCCTCCCCGACTTGACTGGGTTGCGTGCGGCTTGTGGGAATGCCCGCCTGCCAGCGGTTCAAGGCTCCCCTAGACTCCC
>CALFVE010000237.1 GCA_937928475.1 uncultured bacterium
AAGGTCCAGCGCCCCACCATTGTCATCGCGCCTAACAAGACCCTAGCCGCGCAATTGTGCGCCGAGTTCCGCGAGTTCTTCCCCCATAATGCGGTCGAGTACTTTGTCAGTTACTACGACTACTACCAGCCGGAGGCTTACCTCCCCCAGACCGACACCTACATCGAGAAGGACTCCTCCATCAACGACGAGATCGAGCGCCTGCGCCACGCTGCCACCCAAGCGGTGATGAGCCGCCGCGATGTCGTCGTGGTCGCCTCCGTCTCCTGCCTCTACGGGCTGGGCTCGCCGGAGACTTACCGGGAGATCGTGCTCAACGTCTATCGGGGCCAGCAGATTGAGCGAGAGGCGATCCTGGCACAACTGGTGCAGATGCAGTTTGTTCGCAACGACCTGCGGCCGGGCCGGGGGCAGTTCCGCGCTCGCGGCGATGTGGTGGAGATTCATCCCGTGGATCGCGATGAGTTGGTGCGCCTGGAAATGTTCGGCGACGAGATCGAGCGCATCCTGGTCCTGGACGAACTCACCGGTGAGATAACCGAGGAGCGCGAGCAGGCCTTGGTCTTCTCTGCCAGCCATTATGTCGTATCCCCGGCTCGGGTCGAGCGTGCCTTGCACAGCATTGCCGCGGAGTTGGAGGAGCGTCTGGAGTACTTCCGCAGCCGCGGGAAACTCCTGGAGGCCCAGCGCCTGGAGCAGCGCACTCGCCACGACCTGGAGATGATCCGCGAGGTCGGCTACTGTACCGGCATCGAGAACTACTCCCGCCATTTCGACGGGCGGGCGCCGGGCGAACCGCCCTACACGCTGCTCGATTACTTCCCCGAGGACTATCTCACCATCATAGACGAGTCCCATCAGACCATCCCCCAGATGCACGCCATGCACGCCGGGGATCGCTCGCGCAAGGAGTCGCTGGTGGAGCACGGTTTCCGCCTGCCTTCCGCCTTTGACAATCGTCCGCTGACCTTTGCCGAATGGGAAAGCCGCGCCGGCCAGGTCATCTACACCTCGGCCACCCCGGGGGCCTATGAGATGGGTCGGGCCCGCCAGGTGGTGGAACTGATCGTCCGGCCCACCGGTCTGGTGGACCCGCCGGTGGAGGTGCGACCGACGAAAGGGCAGATTGACGACCTGCTCGGGGAGATCAAGCGACGCGTGGAGAAGCGCCAACGGGTGCTGGTCACCACCCTCACCAAGCGCATGGCGGAGGACCTCACCGAGTACCTGGCCGAACTGGGGCTGAAGGTGCACTATATGCACTCCGATGTTGCGACCCTGGAGCGCTCCGAACTGCTACGCGACCTCCGCCTAGGGGCCTATGACGTGCTGGTGGGGATCAACTTGCTCCGGGAAGGTCTAGACCTGCCCGAGGTCTCTTTGGTGGCGATTCTGGACGCCGATCGGGAGGGCTTCCTGCGCAGCGAGACCTCGCTGATCCAGATCATGGGGCGGGCGGCCCGCCACGCTGAGGGCCAGGTGATCATGTACGCCGATCATCTCACCGAGGCGATGAAAGCGGCCATCGAGGAAACCGAGCGCCGCCGGGCCAAGCAGATTGCCTACAACCGGGAGCACGGCATCACGCCGCAAACGGTGCAGAAGGCGGTGCGTGACACCATCCGCGCCGCCGAGCAGCGGGCGGAGCGACTGACCGAGCAGATCGCGCCGGAACTCCTGGAGGTCGGTGGGGAAGAACTTGAGGGGATCATTTCGGCGCTGGAGGCGGAGATGCACCAGGCGGCGGATGCGTTGGACTTCGAGCGGGCTGCCCAGATCCGAGATGAGATCAAGGAACTGCGGGCGATGCTGGCGGAGGAAACCGCGCCTTGAGGCGGGTGTCGCTACTCATTGCCCTGACTCCTCCCGCCCCGGGAGAGGTGCCCCGCAAGCGGGAGAGGGCATGGCGCAAGGCTAAACGCTGGCACTGAAACGGGCACTGACACTCGCATTCCTCATCACCCATGTCCCTCGACGACAAACTCAAGACCACGCCCTCCGCTCCCGGTGTCTACACCATCCGGGATGCGGCGGGCAAGCCGATCTACGTGGGGAAGGCTAAGTCCCTGCGCGATCGGCTGCGCCAGCATTTCCGCGATCCGGACAGCGGCGGCCCCTGGCACCGGGTCATGATCAGCCGGGCGACCGACTTTGACTTCCTTAT
The DNA here is from genome assembly GCA_937928475.1 of uncultured bacterium. GTDB lineage: Bacteria > Armatimonadota > Zipacnadia > Zipacnadales > Zipacnadaceae > Zipacnadum. The sequence continues at coordinate 2,165 of CALFVE010000237.1, forward strand.
CACCCGCTCTGCCCGCGAGGCCCTGCTGCTGGAAGCCACGCTCATCAAACAGCACAAGCCGCGCTTCAATCTGCGCCTCGCAGACGACAAAAGTTATCCGTACTTGATGCTCACCGAAGAGCCCTATCCGCGGCTGGTGCTGCTGCGCGATCTCCCCGCCCAGGCTCGGCCCGGCGGGAAGGGGCGACCAGTGCGCCGGGGCCTGCATGACCCCAAGCGACATCAGGTACACCGCCTGGAGGAAGGCGACATCTTCGGCCCCTACCCGGAGGCGCAGGCCATGCGTCGGGCCATGCGCCTGGCCAGCCATCTCTTCGGCCTGCGTTCGTGCCGGCGACCGCTCACCGGCGAGCCTTGCGGTGTTCCCTGCCTGAACTACCATATTCAGCGCTGCGTCGGTCCCTGTACCGGCCGCGTGTCGCGGCAGGAATATCAGGAGATCGTGCGGCAGGTGCGGCGGTTTCTGAGCGGACAGACAGGCAAACTCCTGGCCGACCTGCGCCGGCAGATGGCGGAGGCGGCGGCGAAGCAGGAATACGAGCGCGCCGCCGTGCTGCGCGACCGGGTCGAGGCGTTGCAGCGTGCTACCCAGGACGAGGTGGTGGTGAGTACCCGCAACCTCGAGCAGGATGTAGCCGCGGTGGCTGTGGCCGGAGACCTGGCTGTGGTCGCCGTGCTACGCGTTCGGCAGGGGAGGCTTGTCGGCCACGAGGAGTACGTCTTGCGATCTGCGGAAGGTCACAGCCCCGGTGAAGCGCTGGAGGCTTTTCTGAGCCAGCACTACAGCCGGGCGGGCTGGGCGGCGCGCGAGGTGCTGGTGCCGCCGGACACCGCCATGCCGGAGGAATGGGAGCAGACGCTGTCCGACCTGCGCGGCTCACGTGTGACAGTCCGGCGGGCGCAGCGGGGCGCAGGGCGGCGGCTGCTGGAGATGGCCCAGCGTAATGCTGAGGCGGCCCTGGCCCGGACCCAAGCGCTGGAGGTTCGCCGGGAAGGCACCGCAGCGAGCGCACTCGAAGACCTGCGCGCGCTGGTCGGTCTAGAGCACCCCCCCCAGCGGATCGAGGGTTTCGACGTATCCAACCTGCAGGGCGATTACGCCACCGCCTCGATGGTGGTGTTCACGCACGGTCAGCCCGACAAACGGGCCTACCGCCGCTTTCGCATTCGCACGCCCGGTCCCGACGACTACGCGATGCTCGCCGAGGCCCTCCGCCGCCGGCTTGCGGCTGCCGACGAGGGCGACCCCAAGTTCTTGCCCCTGCCCGACTTGATGCTAGTGGACGGAGGAGAGGGACAGGTAGCGAGCTTCCAGCGGGTACTGGAAGAATGTGGGGCGAAGGACGTCGCTCTGGTGGGGCTGGCCAAGCGCGAGGAGCAGGTCTTTGCGCCGGGCAGGAAGAATCCCCTGCCCGCGGAGGCGCATGCGGCGGGCCGCTTCCTCTTGCAGCGGGTTCGCGACGAGGCGCATCGCTTTGCGCTGGCGCACCATCGGGGCATGCGGGAGGCGGCCATGACTCATTCGGTCCTCGAGGAGGTCCCAGGCCTCGGGCCGCGTCGGCGCCAGGCCTTGCAGCGGGCTTTCCCCTCGATTCAGGACATGGCCAGGGCCTCCGAGCAGGAACTGGCGGCGGTGCCCGGCATGAACCGCCGCGTGGCCCAGGCCCTCAAGAAACACCTACTCAGCCTAGCCTACGACGCCGGCGGAAGGAGTAGTGATGAACAAGATCCGGAGCCGCGCTCCAACCAGGATTGATTTCGCCGGCGGCACCACTGACCTGGCCGCTTTCCGCAATCGTGAGGGAGGCGCCGTGGTCAGCGCCGCCATCGGTCGCTACGCCTACTGCAGCCTGCAGGCCGGCGAAGGGGGGCAAATCCGCATCCGCGCCGACGACTTGCAGCAGTTCGTCCAGGCCGCCAACATCCGCGAATTGGAGTACGATGGCAATCTGGACCTACTCAAAGGAGCCGTGAAGGCCCTCGATCTGCCGGAGAGCCTGGACATCTATGTGCATTGCGATGCTCCTCCGGGTTCGGGGACCGGCTCGTCGGCCTCGGTGGGCGTCGCTCTCATCGGTCTGCTCAATCACCTGCGCATTATGGGCAACCACCCTGACCGGATGCCGCTGAGCCGCTTCGAGATTGCGGAACTAGCCTGTCGCATTGAGCAGGAGTTGGGGATCGTCGGCGGCAAGCAGGACCAGTATGCGGCGGCCCTCGGGGGGTTCAACTACCTGCAGTTCTTTGCCGAGGACCGGGTAGCGGTGGAGCCGCTGCTGCTGAGCACTCCGGTGCTTTGCGAACTGTCCAAGCGGTTGATACTGTACTACACGGGACAGTCGCGCCTGTCGGGGGAGACCAACCAGCGCATGATCGCCGCCTACGAACGTGGCGAGCCGCAGGTCGTGGAGGCGCTGCGCCAAGTGAAACAGACTGCCCAGGCCATCTACCGAACCCTGCTCTCGGAGAACCTGGAAGCGTTCCCGGACCTGTTAAACCAGGAATGGGAGGCTCGACGGCGGCTGGCCCCGGGGGTGGTGACGGAGCAGATGGAGGAGATCCGCGAGGCGGCTCTGCGGGCAGGCGCGCTGGCCACCAAGGTGTGCGGGGCGGGCGGCGGAGGCTGCATTCTAGTTTACTGTGACGACGATCGGGAGGGTCCGGTCCGCCGTGCCCTGAACCAGAACCGGGGCTCGGTGCTAGACTTCAACTTCGACTTCACTGGCCTCCAGGTCTGGCAAAGCCGATAGCCCAGGCGTCACGCCCGGAGTAGCGCAGGCAGACGCCTGTGTCGGTGCCGTGCGGTCGCGGGGCCATGGGGCTGTGGTGGCGAACCGCCCCGCCGGGTGAGCAGACCCAGGCCGCATGATTACTCCTTCCCGCCGGTGCGGTCGGCGAGCAACAACAGGCGGGGAGAAGGGGCAAGCGTCTCTGTCTCGAGCATGAAGTCACCTTCCTCCAACCTCTCTCCCTCCCGCACCGAGACTGTCGCCGGCCCGGCCTGGCGCGAGAATGCCGGACTGCTGCTGGCCGTCGTCCTGCTGGCCCTGGTCTATTACCACGGGCGGATTCACGCCCTGGGGGAGCGGTGGGAGATCTTCGGCTGGTTCGGGGTCAACTTCCTTCTGCTTTTCCTGGTCCCCGCGGCTGTGATCCTTGGGATCTGGCGGCAGCGGCTGAGTGACTTTGGCCTCGGCTGGGGCCGGCCGGCCGTCTGGGGTCGCTACCTAGCCGCCTACGCCGTGATCATGATCCCCGTCATCATCCTGGCTTCGCGCTTGCCCAGCCTGCGCGACTACTACCCGCGCTATCCCTATGCCCGGGAGAGCGCCGGCTGGTTCCTGCTCGCTTCCGCCGGGTGGCTGGTCTACTTCTTCGCGTGGGAGTTCTTCTTCCGGGGATTCCTGCTCAACCTGTTGGCGCCACGCTACGGGGGAATTGCCATCGTGGTGCAGACGCTGCCCTTCGTGATGATGCACTTCCCCAAGCCAGAGGTGGAGACGCTGTCGGCAGTCATGGCCGGGCTGGCGCTGGGCGTGATGGCCTACCGGGGGCGCTCCATGCTAGGCACCTGGCTGCTGCACTGGTTCGTGGCGGGCTTCCTCGACCTGCTGGTCGTCGTGTGGCGGTGAGTGCGCTGGCAGGCCATGAGCCACTGCTCTTTATCGCAGCCGGAGCTTGGTCAGGTCCGAGCGAAGGTCGCGGGTGCGTTGCTCACCTCTGCCGGCCGACCGCGCAGGAGACCTTCATACCGGTCGGCGTTGTGAATGCAGCCAGGGTCGGGAGCGGTGAAATCGCCAAAGTAGGCGTAGGCGCGCGCGCGGCAGCCTCCGCATACCTCGCGGAAGTCGCATTCCCCGCAATGGCCCTGCAGCCTGGTTCGGTCGGCCAGAGATTCCAGGAGAGGCGAATGCTGCCAGATGTCCAGCAGGGAAGCCTCGCGGATGTGTCCGATAGTCACCTCGGGCATGTAGACGCAGGGCGTGACCCGGCCGTCCGGCTGCAGGGCACAGTAGGCGCGCCCGGCGCCACAACCGCCGAGCAGGTCCGCCAGGATCTCTAGATTGTGCACATGTCCCGGGCCGGTGTGGGCCAGGGGGATCAGGTCGAAGCGCCCGTGCTGCTTACACACCCGGCCCAGTTGAGGCGCGGTGCTACAGAGCGACCCGCCGGAGGCAGCGTAGCGGTACATTTCTGCTAGCGCCTCCTCGCGCATTTCCGGGGTCATATCCTCTTCAACCATCTCACTGCCGCGACCGGTGGGGATGAAATTGTAAACCATCACCTTGTCCATTCCCAGTTCTTCGGCCAGCCGGAACATTTGGGGCAGAGTCTGATAGTTGTGGCGAGTGATGGTGAACGACAGCACCGTGGCCACGCGGGTGGCGGCCAGCCGCCGGATGCCCTCTACCGTCCGCTGCCAAGCGCCGGGGACTCCGCGAAAGGCATCGTGTTGTTCAGGAGTAGGCGCGTCCAGACTGATTCCCGCGTAGGCAATGCCGACCTGCTCCAGACGCGCCGCTACCTCCTCGGTGATCAGCGTGCCGTTGGTGTTGATGGACATGTAGATTCCCAGGTCTCGCGCTCGCTCCGCCACCGGCCAGAAATCCGGGTGCAGGAGCGGCTCGCCGCCGGAGAAGGAGAGAGTAGGGATGTAACTGCGGGCGAGTTGCTCAACTACCCCCAGTTTCTCCTGCAGAGTCAACTCGGCCGGGGCCCCACTGGTGCGCAGCGGGCCGGCGTTTTCGTAGCAATGCCGGCAGCGCAGGTTGCAGCGATAGGTGAAGTTCCAGACCACCATGAGGGGGGCATAGAAGCGTTGCGGGAAGCGTAGTCCGATGCGGTCGAGGGTGAGAGCGGCATTAACCACGGTCCGCCTGATGCTGGGCTCCTGAAGGGCCTCGCGCATACGCGAGGGGGGAACGCCGAGCCCTTCGGAGGCGGTATGCAGGAGCCGGGCCAGCACCCGGTCAACTAAGCCATGGCCCAGACGCCCCTCGATGTACGCATCCAGCATCCGCTCGATGCGTAAGTGCCCGTCCTCTTCCGGCTGGACCAGTTGATGGATAACCAGGCGTGAGGGGGGATTGCTGAGAGCGAGTTTCAGTTTCCAGAACTTGGCCTGCTTCCCCCAGTCGCGCTTTTTCATGACCAAGATTCCCATCTCTGCTCGCCTCCGGACGGTTCCTGGTCGGGCTCACTGCGTGAGCGGCGATCAGCCGAGAATCAGCGGACAAGACAAGGCAGGACAGTTCAGGACGCCGTTTATTGTGACGCTCACGCTGGTTTTAGGGTTCTGCGGAAGCAGCCTCGACTCCTTTCGGTCACGCCATTCAATCTCCGTCCACGGCGCCACGGCGAGGCAAGGCGGCGGCCCCTCCGCGCAGCAGGCTCGCAGAGCGCCGTTGAGCCTGGCCGCTATTCTTCGCCAAAGACCTCGGCCTCAAAGGAATACAACTGGGCCGCCGGGTTCCGCCAGGAATCGGGCGGCAGGCCGGCTTTGAGGCAAGTGTGAGCCAGAAACTGCTCGCGCTGCCAGCCGAACTCGCCGGGCACCTGCGGCAGGAGCAAGCCCCGATTGGGTCCCAGGCAGACCATCAGCCCGTGGCGGCCCACTTCCACCTGCTCGGGGTCCTCGACCGGGGCGAGAGGGGTGAGGGCAGACACCTCGATGGTGATCTCCGGCAACTCGCTTGCACGCACCGGCGGGAAGCGGAGGTCGCGCAGCGCCGCCGCCGCTGCGTTTTCGGCCACGGCCTCGATCAGGGGCATGATCCCTTCCACGTAGCCCAAGCAGCCTCGGAGTTGCCCGTGCCGCTTTAGGGTCACGAAAGCGCCCCGCTTTTCCAAGAGGGCGGGGTCCTGCGTGCGCAGGTCGGGCCCACGCCCTCCCCTCACCGCCGCCTCCATACTCTGGCGGGCGATGCGCAGTAAGTGCTTCTTCTGGTCGTCACTTAGCATGGCGCTGCCTCCTCTGGGGGGACTCCGGCTTCTGGAAGATGAGGATGTACTGGTGGTGGATATTGCTGACGAAGGCGTAGGGGATGGAAAAAGGATAGAGATTCTTGTTGTCTTGGAGCAGGATAGTGAGGCCCTTCAGGGCGAAGCCGCGAGCCTCAATCTGGGCGGCTAGGTCGGCGTGGTAGAGCACGAAGCGGGGACCGTCGCGGAAGTCTGACACGATGACGCACATATACCGGCGCGGCCTGAGCACGCGCAGGCACTCGGCGAAGACCTCGCCCAGTCGCGCGAGGAACTCCCCGTAATCTTCCACGTTTCCCAGGTCGGCGGGATGCTCGCTGTAGTGGGTGGTCAAGCCGCGGCCGGTGCGTTCCGCCTGCGCCTTCAGGCCGGGCCGCTTCCGCAGGATGCGCCAGTAAGGGGGGCTAGTGACAATAAAATCCACGCTGTCCGAATCGAGGCGCTCCAGCACTTGGCACGCATCGCCCTGCTGAACCTCCGCGGCCGGGTTGTGCCCCTGTACGTCGGCGGCCTCCGCCAGCCGTCGGCGCGCCACCTCGGCCCAGTGCGGGATCAACTCAATTCCCAGGCTGGCGCGCCCGCAGGCTCGGGCGGCGATCAGGGCGGAACCGCTTCCCACGAAGGGATCGAGGACTAGTTCGCCCTCCTTCGTGAACAGTCGGATCAGCCGCTCAATATCCTTTTCCGAGAAGGTGGCCGGGTGCGTCATCTTGAGAGCGTCGCGCGGCGGTGTCCTACTCCACAGCAGGCTGCTCATCACCTGGCCCAGCAATTCCTCAGCGATCTCGTCGCCCCGCGTCTCTCGCAACCACCGGCTGAACTCCGCCAGCAGGTCCCCGTCCAGGCCGCCCTCACTCCCTCCCTGGCTAATCCAGAAA
>CALFVE010000238.1 GCA_937928475.1 uncultured bacterium
GGGAGGGTGCCCTGAGCGAAGCGAAGGGCGGGAGGGGGCATGGGGACGCGAGGAGACAAGGGCCCCCCTCTCCCTCCTCGCTGTACTCGGGGTACTCTCCCCGGAAGCGGGGGAGAGTATGGGGAGCACACGCTCAACGCATGTCGGCAGTTGCGCCGCCCGCACAAGAGCAATGCACAACCATGAGGGCACAAGCCAACTCGCGACTGGCGACTCGCGACTAGGGACCAAGCGGCGGGCCGACACCTCCTTGCTCGGTCTGCTGCGGCTGATCCTCCAAGGTGCCTGGAGCATCTGCGTCGGGCTGTACATCACCGCGCTCAACTTCGTGCGTCCCGGAGTGTGCGAGCGCTATCCCCGGCGCGATGGCAAGCCGGACTGGAAGCCGCGGCCCGGCTATCGGGGCGATTTTGCTCTCATCAGCGACCCGGAGCGGCCCGGCGGCCTGCGCTGCATTGCCTGCCTGCAGTGCCAGAATATCTGCCCAGACCAGTGCATTCACATCACGCCCGAGGGCAAGGGGAAGGAGCGCCATCCTAAGCAGTTCCTGATTGACGTCGGCCTGTGTATGTACTGCTGGCTCTGCGTGGAAGTCTGCCCGGCCTCGGCGATCACCATGACGCCGGATTACGAGACCGCGACCGACCGGCCCGAGAAACTGATTCGAGACATCGAGTATCTGCGGGAGCGCGGCAAGGAATTTCCGGAGGTACTCCGGGTGGAAATGCAGCTCAGGGAGAGTCGCGAGTCGGAAGTCGCGAGTCCCGAGTGAGAGAAACGTGGCTCGGAGGAGGCTGCGGTCGAGCCAAAGAGGAGTTGGTTACGCGAGAGGCGTTTCGGCAAGAACCGGCCGCAGAGGGGGTGGCGATGGAGGACTTTGACCTCTCCCAACTGGCGCCCGACCAGGTCCGGGACCGGCCGCGGCTGCCGCATCCGGCCTGGGCGCTGCTCTTCGTGGCTCTGGCGGTGGCCGATCTGTGGCTAGCCTTCGGCTGCCTGCGGCTGATCGGGCCGAACGGGCTGACCCAGTGCCTGATGTTGCGCATTGAGATGGACGTGGCCTGGGGAATGGCACTGGGGATTGCGCTCGTCGGGGTGTGGCTGTGGGCAGCACGCAATCCCACAGCCGGAGCCCTGCCCTTTGTGCTACGCCGCCCGGGGCTCCACGCCGTCGGGTGGCTGGGAGTGCTGTTCATTGGCGCCCTCTACGCGGCTACTTTTCTGCCCGTCGTTTTCTTAGGACCGGAAGGGCCGGCCGGGCGGGCGCTGGCCGCGGTGCCGCTGGATGTGGCCATGGCCTACCTGATGAGCGACTTGCGGCGCTATCATCGGGAGGCCTGGCGAATCATCCGCCAGGTGAAGGGCCAGGCTCCGGCGGCAGCCCCGGAGGGCGGCGAAGCGCTGCTGCGATCGCCGGAGGTCGCCGCACTGACTCCCGACGATCTTCTCGACGCGCCGCGCTGGTACTATAACCTGCCCGCGCTGCTGGGAGTGGTGCAGGCGGCGCTATTCCTGGTCGGACTGGCAGAGGTAGCTTCGGCCTGGGCGGTGCAGGAAGCGCGGTGGTGGGGAGCGCCCTGGGAGGTCTGGGCCTTTGGGCTGTGGGGTATTGCCATCGGGCTCTGGGGAACCTGGCACGAAGTGCGGCAGTTGCGCCGGCCTGGGCGAACGCTGGAGTTGGCCTTGCGGGCGGTGCTGAAGGAGCGGCGGCGATTTCCCTTTTACCTGTGGGACTGGTGGGGCTACACGGTAATCCTGGCGGCGCTGGCGGCGGCACTGATCGCGATCTTTCCGCTAGCGGAGCCGCAGATGCGCCTGGCGGGAGGCAGTCTGTCGTTGGGCTACGGGATCGGCGTGACGCCACTGTATCCGCACTATGCCAGGCCGTGGCGGCTGCCGGGGGAGATTCTGAAGGAGGTTCGAAGTGAGGGGTAGAGCACGGAACGCTGCAGCAGGAAAGGCGTCGCAGCAAGAAACAAACAGGCGCAATTAGCACTTGAGATGACCTCCGACGTGCGCATATTTGCCGATATCGGCTTTTACCTGGTCGCCGCGGTCACGCTGCTGTCCGCGCTGTTCGTCCTGTTTGCCCGTAAGGTGGTGCACGCGGCGCTGGCCCTGCTCCCCTGTCTGCTAGGCATCGCGGCGCTGTACGCGCTGCTGGGAGCGCACTTTCTGTTCGCGGTGCAGCTGCTCATTTACGCCGGGGCCATCACCGTGCTGATCCTGTTTGCCGTGATGCTGCTGCAGCGGGTGCTGGGCGGCGGAGTGCTAGCAGGGAGCCACAATCTGCTGGCCGGACTGCTCAGCGCCGGGGCGATGTTCGTGGTGCTGGCGGCGGCGCTGCTGACCAGCACCATTGGCGAGGCCACTGTCCCAAGCGGCGACCTGGGCAGCGAGAATGTCGCCCGTCTGGGGGAGGCGCTGCTCACCCGCGATCTCCTGGCCTTCGAGGCTATCTCGGTGGTGATCCTGGCAGCGATTGTAGGCGCTGTGGTCTTGGCGAGGAAGCGAGCGGAGGGGGAATA
>CALFVE010000239.1 GCA_937928475.1 uncultured bacterium
GGTAGCGGCCAGTCGGCTAAAGTCCGCTTCCGGATAGCGGTCATTGAGGATCCGACGCATATTCTCGCGCGCCATTCGCTGTCGGGACGGAGCCAGCGTCCGCACCAGCCAGGTCAGCCGCCGGGCCAGGCGAGGCAGCCGGCAGAAGGGCGTGCGCCGCACCGGTCCCACCAGCCCTCGCAGGAGAGCGCTGAGCAGCGCTCGCCCGACCTCTTTACGCAGCGTTCGTTGCTTGTAGAGCATGGTGCATGAGACAGCCGGGAGGCATCGAGCCCCCGCCCGCCCCGCGCAGGCTGGCGTCCGGGGCTCCTAGCCCACCTGGGAACTACTCTGGCGGCGGACCTTCCACCCGTCCGGCTCCAGCACGAAGCCGAAGTCGTCCTGGTAGACAGCGCCGTCGCCATACTTGACCATGACTTGCGCGGAAGCAGCGCCGGCGCTCTCGTCGGTAGCATCGGACAGCACCCGGATCCCCACCACCTCCCGGCCCCCCCAATGCTGTTCGATGATGGTAGGCGCGTCGCTGCCGATCTCGCGCAGAAACTCCCGCTTGCGCTCGGCAGCGAACAGGTTCCAGTGGGGTAAGTTGGCTAGGTCCGGCGGCGCCGGTTTGGGCAAGCCGTACCAGAGATTGAGCAGACCCCAAATCTTGGCCTGATGAGACCCCACATCCGGCGGGATCGCCATCTGCGCCTCGCGCTCGTACTGAGGAACGCGCAGCGTCACGATCCGCCCCTGCGCCTCTACCCATACGCCGAACGACTCGGCCACAAAGCGCAGCGGCACGAAGGTCCGGCCCTCGATGATCTCCGGGGGCACCTCCAGCTCGTAGGACACGCCGCTGAGCAGCGCCTGGGTGGAACCGATAGTAAGCTCCACCCGCGGGCGCGTGCTTCCCTCCTCGTAGGCGGTGATTCTCCCGCTCTCGTAAACCACCCGTCCCCGCACCCACTCGCACAAAGGGCGCAACGGCACCAACATCCGCCCCTGCCGCATGACCGGCATCACATCGAAGAACAGCCCACCGCCCGGCTCGGGCGGCGGCGCCTCCTGAGCCGGCAGCCGCCCGGCGCAAAAGAGCAGGATCAGGATAGGCGCGAGCTGCCTCATGCCCCGACCTCCCGAGCCTGGCGACCGTGCGCTAGAGCGCGCGCTAGGGTGCAGCAGTCCACCACCGATCCTCCCCTCCCTCGATTATGCTAACCCTCTCCTCGAAAGCGCGTACCCCGTGTGTGGCGCCCGGTGCCCTGGTGGCCAGCCCGCCCACCGCGTTGGCGAAGCGAGCAAGATCCTTCAGCTCCCAGGCCCGTAGCCAATGAAAAATGAAGCCCCCACGAAGCCGTCGCCCGCCCTGGTTCCGTCCACCATCACTACGGAATGGGCCCGCGCCCGCACCACCGTTTCCGGCTCGGCTGGAAGACCCGCCTCGCGCCCCACCTGGATTCCGCCCCTTTAAGCCACATTCCACCCCGGCACCGAAAAAGCCTCCTTCGCCTCCCGCCGGCGACTCCCCCAAAGCGACCGCGGGTGAGGCCTGCCCCACGGAGTGCAGGCTTCCCGGCTGCTCCCCTCTCCCACAGCGCGAGTCGCACGGGGTGAGGCCCGGCGCTCCCATGGAACCTCCTCTTGGCGGTCAGGCGTTTCTGAGGTAGGATCGCTACACGTCACCGCCTCGGTGTCTAGCCCGTGTGCCTCCGGCTCTCGCCGTCCATGACCCAGCACACTCCCACAATCCGCCCCGCTCGCCGCGAGGACCTCCCCGCCCTCGCCGAGCTGTTCGCCGCCTGTTTCCCGGCGAGCGTTGCCCATGTCGCCGGCCGTCTGGACGCCAGCCTCGCACTCCAGGATCTCTTCGCCCTGGTCCTGGACACCGAGCCCCAGGCCTTGTTGGTCGCGGAGGCCGACGGGCGCCTTGCCGGTTACGTCCTGGCGCCCTCCCGTACCCCCCGCCTGCGCTGGGTTGCCTTCTGGCGAGGACACCTGCTGCGGGCCGCCTGGCGCTGGCTCACCGGCCGCTACGGCCTCCGCTGGCGGGCGCTGTGCCTTTCGCTCCGCGACAAACTCGCCTTCCTGCGTGGCGCCCGCCTTGCTCAGCCCTCGGAGGCGCGCATTCTCTCCCTCGCCGTGCATCCCGACTTCCGCGGCCAGGGCCTGGGCCGTCGCTTGCTGGAGGCGGGCCTGCAATACTTGCACACCCGCGCCGTTCCCCTCGTCCGCCTGGAAGTACGCCCAGACAACCTCCCGGCCCGACGCCTCTACGAGCAAGCCGGCTTCCAGAACGTTGCCACTTATGCCGACGCTCAGGGCCCCTGGCTGGTGATGACCAAATCTCTCTCAACCAGCCCCGCGGCTTCCGCCCCACCGCGCCCGCGCTGGCGGCGCTGGGTGGTCCTCGCCGCAGTTCTGACCGCGCTCGGCTGGGGCCTTTTTCTCTTCCTGCTCAACCGGCCTCTCTACCTGGCCAACCTCCGCCTGCGCTGGCAGATGCCCTTCATCGAGACCCCCGCTCGCGGCTCCCGAGTGCTCATCGTCGCCCCCCACCCGGACGACGAAACCCTCGCCTGCGGCGGACTCCTCCAGGCCGCGCGCGAGGCGGGGGCGGAAGTCTACGTGGCGCTGATGACCAACGGAGATGCCTCCGAATACGCGGTACTCTTCTCCGAGAAGGCGGTCCGCCGTACTCCTCAGCAGTATCTCGACCTCGGGCAGGCTCGCTATCGGGAGACCCTATCCGCGCTGGGCATCTTGGGAGTGCCTCCGGCGCACCTGTTCTCTCTGGGGTACCCTAACGCGGGGCTGGACGCCCTCTGGCTCCCCGAGCATTGGCTGTCCGCTGCTCCGCTCACTTCCCCCTACACCCGGGTCGCCCGCAACCCTTACCCGACCAGCCTCAGTCCTGGCGCGCCCTACTGCGGCCAGCAGGTGCTCGCCGACCTGCACACGCTGCTCGACCGCGTCCGGCCCACTCTGATCCTCAGCCCCGGACCCTTCGACACCCACCCCGATCACTGGGCCACTTACAACTTCGTCAAACTGGCCTGCGAGCAACGCCGGCTGGACGGCCGCCCAACGCCTTCACTCCTTTGCTACCTCGTGCACCGCCGTGACTGGCCCGCCCCTCTGGGGTATCATCCGGACGAGTTGCTCAAGCCCCCGGTTGGTCTCGCCGCCCTCCCCCGTCTTCACTGGTACGCCCTTCCCTTGACCGAAGAGCAGACCCGTCGCAAAGCCCAGGCCCTGCGCGAATACCGCAGCCAGTGGCCTAACTGGAATCGAGTACTCCTCGCTCTCGTGCGCCACAATGAACTGGCCGCCGAAGTGAACGCGCCCAGCCCCACCGACGCCGAGGTCATTGTTGCCGACCCCATCGGGGACCAGCCGGCGGGTCGCCAGCGCCCTGGCGGCGACGTGGCCTGGCTGGTGCTGCGCCCGGGACAAGCCTCGGTCCAATTGTCGCTGACAACGGCCGGCCGGGTCGACCCCCGTCTGAACTACTGCGTCGTGGGGCACTCCGTACTCCCAGGAACACCCAGCCCTTGGAGCCTGCAGGTACGCCACGGACAAGGCCGCCTGACCTGGATCGAGCAGGGACAACTCCGCAGCCAACCGGTGACACCACTCATCCAGGAACAAGCCCTGACCGTTTCGCTGCCCGACCGGCTGGCCACTGACCACCTACTCCTGGTGGAGGCCTTCACCATGACCAACGGGCGCTACCTTGATCACAGCATCACGCAAGCAGTCCTGCTCAGGAACCGCTCACAATCGCGCGGCTCGACCACGCTCACCCAAACACCATGACTGCGACCTCGGCCCCGGGTAGGCTGGGGGTGCCCTTAGCCGGATCAAGAATCCCCGCCGGAGTCTCCACGCCGCGCAGCCTCCGTCCCGGCCAGGCTATCTCCAGCGCCTGCGGTTCCTCCGTCGGGTTCCACACCGCTACCGCCGCCTCCGCCTCCGTCTCAAAAGCCCGCGCCACCAGCGCCGGATTGCCGATCTCCAGCGGTTCCGTGTCCCGGAATCTCCCTCGCAACAGCACCCCCGCATACTTCCGCCGCAGCCGGTTCAGCGCCGCCAGCCGCCCCACGAAGGCCGGTTCCAGGTCCGTCAGCACCTCGCACTGCTGGCGCGGGGCCAGAAAAAAGCGGTAGCCCATCACAAACGAGTAGTGCAATTGCTCGTAGTTCTCCCGCGCCATGTATTGGGTGAGCAGAATATCCTCGGGAAACGTATACCGGTACATCTCCCCGAAGTGCTCCCCGCCCCAGAAGAACCCCAGCCCGAAGGGGAGCGTGAAATCATAGTACTGGAGAATGACATCCGCGATGTACTCCGCTCCCAGCGCCACCTCCTCGCTCTGCGCCTTCACCAGCTCCCGCGCCTTCCCCGATAGTTCGGTCTTCCCCGGCCCGCAGGAGAAAGCCGGTCCCAAGTGCCCGTGCCTCTCATCAAAGCACAGGAACGAACTCGGCGCCCCCGCCACCTGATCCAAGAACACGCAATCTACGCCCCAGTCCAAACCCCGCCGCACGCACCTGAGCACCTGCTCCTGCCAGGGCTCCGTCGCTACGCAGGCGTTGATCAACTGGA
>CALFVE010000240.1 GCA_937928475.1 uncultured bacterium
AAGGGCTGCTGCGCCTGGGCGGCGCGGAGCAGCGCGCTGCTGTCCAGCGTCCCGAAGATTACCAGCGAACGCTGGGCCATCTCCGCCGCCGTGATCTGCTCCTCGGGCCGCGCGACCACCGCGGGCGCGCGCACGTTGAAGTCGTTCCACTGGCGGCAGAAGGCCTTCGCCTCCTCGCGGTGCCGCCGAATCTGCGCCTCGGGGCCCGAAGTAGCATAGACTACCAAGAACGGCCCGACCAGCGCCTCTGCCAGGGGGCCTTCAAGCCCGGCGCGCTTGCGCAGCCCGCGGGCGCTTTCTGGTTGAATCACCCAGCCGGCCAGGTCGCCCCGCGTGGTCCGCACCGCGCGCAGGCTCACTGTCGCCGGCAGCCCGGTATACGCGGGGAAGCCGTCCACCCAGAGCGAGACCTGCTTCTCCTCGGCCAGCGGCGAGGAAGCCAGCAGGAGCGTGAAGGCCTCCACGTTGCGGGTGAGCGCCTCTACCTCATTCCCTCGAGAGATCACCCGCAACCGAGCGCCTAAGCCAAGCAGCCGGAGCTCGTCTATGCGTCCCCAATACAGGCTGCCGTAACTCAAGTTGCCGGTGCTGATGGCAAACAGCGGCGGCTTGGCCACTCGGCGACGGCTCTCAAAGAACTCGTAGATGCGCTGCAGGTCGTTGGAGCCGCCGTGCCCGGCCTCGTAGTTGAGTACCATCTCCACATCGTACGGCCCGCCGTCGGGAGCGCTGCTCAGGGCCCGGGCCATGCGCAGGCCCTCCTCGGGCCAGACCACATCGTCTCGGCCGCTGATCATGCATAAGAGCGCGCCCCACTGCAGGCGGTCATACCAATACAGGGGAGACATGGACTCCAGCAGCGGGCGGCGGAACTCCTCGATCGCCTCCTGGGCATCCTTGCGCGCGTACCATTTCTTGTGCCAGAGGCGGTAGTCGGTCCAGCCGTCCACCGGAGCCGCCGCTGCGAAGATGTCGGGATGCATGACCACCTGCCGATAGGCACCGGTCCCGCCCATCGAGACTCCCGTGAAGTACAAGCGGTCGGGATCCAGGTTGAAGCGTGCAGAAGCGTCCTTGACTACTTCCTGCACAGCCACGTCGCCGATGCCGCCGTAAAAATTGGGGCCGCGAGCGTTGATGTTGATGAGCACCCAGCCGTGCCCGTCGGCCCACTGCTTCTGCCAGTCGGAGAAGGCGGCGCTCACTCCCCAGCCGTAGCCATGCCCGTGGAAGACGGCTGGGTATCCCTGGGCACTGGGCGGCGGCGCGTCGGGCAGGTAGACACCATAGGCATGCTCGGAGTCGTCCACCCGGGAGAGGTACCAGCAGACCTGGCTGGCTCCCTCGGCAAAGCCAGGGCGTGCCGCCATCACGGCGACCAGGCCCGTGAGACCGGCGGCGACGAGGACCGGGCTCAAACTACGGGATAATAGAGACATAATACTGGGGCACATTTCCGTCCCAGGCGCGCTGATTCCTGCCCTCGCGCTGGCGGGAACGAGGTATTCGGGCCTCCCTGGGGGAATCCTTGTAGGAGACGGCGTCTAGGCGTCGGTTCACAGGGCTTGGCGAGATTCCAGGACAGGCCACAGTCGCTGTGGCGCAGAGGAGCAAGACATGACGGTCGTTGCTGGACAGGTTCGACTGCGGGTGCTCAGCCAGGAAATGGCGGGCCTGGAACTCCCGGTGGTCGGGGACCAAGCCACCATCGGGCGGTTGTCCGGGAACGACATTTGTCTGCCTTTGGACTTGCGCGTGTCGCGGCGGCACGCCTTGCTGCGGCGCACCTCCGAGGGCTGGCTGCTGGAGGACCTGGGCAGCGCTAACGGGACTTACATCGGTCAGCGGCGAGTGCACGGCCCCACTTTGGTGCAGCCCGGCGATCAGATCCGGGTGGGGCGCACCTGGCTGGAGTTCATATCTGGGCGGCCAAAGCCAGAAGAGGTTCCCCAGGTGGAATTCGTGGGTGAGTACCTGCCCAGCGCTGAGGATGAGGCCACGGGCGCCAAGGTGGTGTACTCGGTGGACGCCGAGGCGCCTCTAGCGCCGCCCGGGGAGAGCGTGCCCGAATTGCAGGAGCGCCTGGAGGTCCTCACCCAAGTCAGCCGGGCGCTGAGCGAGACCCTCGACCTCAACGAACTGTTGGAGAAAGCCACTGACCTGCTCATGCAGGTAGTGCCAGCCGAGCGGGCCTTTGTGGTGCTCGCGGAGCGGGGGGAGTTCGTGCCGCGGGTGGTGCGACATCGCGAACCGGTGCCCCGCTCGGGCGGTCCGGTGACGCTGAGCCGCAACATCGTGGAGCGCGCCGCGCGCGAGCGGCGGGTGATCCTGACCAGTGACGCCACCACCGACGAGCGCTTCGCCGACCTGGCCTCGGTGCGCGACTTTCAGATTCGTTCCGCGATCAGCGCTCCGCTCATCCGCCGCGGCGATGTGCTCGGGGTGCTGTTCCTGGACACCACCTCCGGCACCCACATCTTCACCGAGAACGACGTGGCCCTGGTGCGCACCATCGCCGCGCAGGCCGCCGCGGCCATCGAGAACGCGCGCCTTTACACCCAGTTGCGCCAGGCCTACGAGGAACTGGAGCAAACCCAGGATCAACTGGTGCGCTCCGAGAAACTCAGCACCATCGGCACCCTGGCCGCCTCCCTCGCCCACGACATGAGCAACATCATCTCCCCGCTCTCGCCGCTGATCAACATGATTGCCTCGGGTCAGGAAGTGCCCGACGAAGCCAAGGAGATACTCAAGCGCGAGGTGCGTCGGCTGGCCACCCTCGTGCAGCGATTGTACTCCTTTGCCGGCGTGGGTGGCCAGGAATTGCGCCCGGTGCAGGTCAACGAGGTGCTCCAGGAAGGTATCGCGCTGCTGACCACGGAAGCCATGCACCGCAAGGTCCGCCTGGAGACTTGCCTGGCGGAGAATTTACCCTTGACCATGGGCGACCCCGACCAGATTTACCGCGCCGTGCTCAACCTGGTGATGAACGCCCTGGACGCGGTGGAGGGGCAGCCTGACGCGCTAATCACTCTCAGCACCAGCCACGACGAGGACGAGGTGGTCATCGGCGTCGCGGACAATGGCCCGGGCATTCCCGAGGAACTCCAAAGCAGCCTGTTCCAGCCCTTCTTCACCACCAAGCCGGGAGGCACCGGGCTGGGGCTGTACTCCACGCGGCGCATCATCGAGGAGGAAATGGGAGGAACGGTGCAGTTGGACAGTCGCCCGGGTCAGGGCACTCAGGTCTGGCTGCGTCTGCCGGCCCTGCGGGAGTAGGACAGGCGTCTCGCCTGTCCCTTCTTACGCCGTTACCACGCGGTCGGCCTCTGGCCCCGCGTCCGTAACCTCCCCCACCAGGTACACCTTCTCTCCCTCCGCCTCCAAGCGCCGTTGGTACTCCTCGGCCTGCTCCGCTGCTACTACCGCAATCATCCCTAGCCCCATGTTGAAGGTCCGGTACATCTCGCTCTCCGCGATCTCGCCCAGGCGCTGGATGAGGGGGAAGATGGGGGGAACCGGCCAAGAGCCGCGTTGCACGTGCGCGGTCAGGCCCGGCGGGATTACCCGCGCCAGATTGCCGGGAATTCCTCCGCCTGTGATGTGCGCCAGGGCGTGGGGGTAGAAGCCCTGAGCGAACAAGCGTCCCAGCGCCCCAGCGTAGATGCGGGTCGGCTCCAGCAGTTCCTCCCCCAGGGTGCGGCCCAGTTCGGGTACCTCCTGCTCGAGCGACAACCCCGCCCTCTCGAGCAGTACCACCCGGGCGAGAGAGTACCCGTTGCTGTGTAGACCCGAGGCGGCCAGGCCGAGCAGTACGTCCCCCGCCTGTACTGCAGAGCCGTCAATCAGATGCTCCCGCTCCACTACGCCGATGGCAAACCCCGCCAGGTCATACTCGTCCTCGGCATAGAAGCCGGGCAATTCTGCGGTCTCCCCGCCGATGAGCGCGCAGGGGACCCGCCGGCACGCTTCGGCAATCCCGCGGACGATCTCGGCCACGACCGCAGGCGTCAGCTTGCCCACGGCCAGGTAGTCAAGCATGAACAGGGGCCGCGCTCCCTGCACGATGACGTCATCCACGCACATCGCCACCAGGTCCTGGCCGACCGTATCGTGTTTGTCCAGGGCGAAGGCGATCTTCAGTTTCGTGCCCACGCCGTCGGTGGAGGAGACCAGCACCGGCTCGCGCAGCGAGGGATCGAGGAGATACATCCCGCCAAAGTCGGACAGGCCCGTGAGCACCCGCTCGTCGTAGGTGGCGCGCAAGGCGTCTTTCATCAGTTCAACGGCGCGCTCGCCGGCTTCGATGTCCACGCCGGCCGACTTGTAGGTGAGACCTTGCTCCCGCATAGCCTGCGTTGGTCCGGGCTACTTCGCCGCGGTAGCCTCCTCCAACTCGAACTTAGTCGCCTTGACCTGCTCGGGGACGGGAATCGGGTATTTGTTGTCGAAGCAGGCGGTGCAGAAGTTGTTCTTGGGCAGCCCCACCGCCTTGATCAGATTGGGCAGAGTCAGATATTCCAGAGTGTCCGCACCCAGGAACTCGCGAATCTCCGGCACCGTCATCCGCGCCGCGATGAGTTGCTTGCGCTCGGAGGTGTCAATCCCGTAGAAGCAGGGCCAGCGGATGGGCGGGCACGAGATGCGCAGGTGGATCTCGCGTACTCCAGCCTCGCGGAGCAACTCCAACTCGGGGCGCGTGGTGGTGCCGCGTACGATAGAATCGTCCACGACCACTACGCGTTTACCGACCAGGGCCTCGCGCAGCGGGGTCAGTTTCATGCGTACGCCCTGCTCTCTCATGCGCTGGTCGGGTGCGATGAAGGTGCGGTGGATGTAGCGATTCTTGATGAACCCCTCGCCGAAGGGGATATGCGAAACTGCCGCGTAGCCGATGGCATGGGGGATAGCCGTCTCGGGGATGGGAATGACGAGATCGGCCTCCACCGGCGCCTGCTGCGCCAGGAGATTGCCCAGGCGCATTCGGCAGGCGTAGA
>CALFVE010000241.1 GCA_937928475.1 uncultured bacterium
TCTGGCCTCCGACCACTCGCTGCACGACGGCATTCCGGTGGCCAACATTGTGGAGATGTTCCGAGTGGGAGCGGAGTACGGACGGGCCGTGTACGCCCGCTAGGCGCGGCGGAGCAGCCTCTGGAACACCTCGACAGTCCGTTCCGCCTGGCCGCGAAGCGAGAACCGCTGATGCGCCCGCTGCCGGGCTGCTTCCCCCATCCGGGCGCGAAGGCTCGGATCCCCCAGCAGGCGGTCGAGCGCAGCGGCCAGGGCGGCGGCATCCCCTGGAGGTGAAAGCAGTCCGGTGACGCCGTGTTCGACTGCCTCGTTGATTCCGGGTGCATTGCTCCCTGCGCCGGGGATACCCAGGAAGGCCGCCTCGATCAGGCACAGGCCCAGCCCCTCCTTCTGCACCGAGGGCAGCACGGCCACGTCGAAAACCTGCGTCACCGCCAAGGCGTCGTGGCGATAGCCGAGGAACCAGACCCGATCCGAGAGCCCCAGCCGCGCAGCCTGCTTTCGCAGACTCCCAAGCAGCGGCCCCCGGCCCAGGCACAAGCAGTGCAGGTCAGGATACGCAGCAGAAAGCATCACCATCGCCTTCAGGAGCACTCGGTGCCCCTTCTTGGGGGAAAGGTGGGCCACCACCCCGATGACCGGGACCCCGGGAGGCAAGCCCAGGCGGGAGCGCATCTCGGCGGCCGGCGGAAGCCCCACGAAGTCTGTCGGGTCGAGACCGTTGTAGACGACCGCCGCTCGCACAGGCGGAAAGCCGTGGCCGATCAGGTAGTCCTGGACGCCCCGGGAGGGCGCGACCAGCAAGTCAGCCCTCCGATACCACCAGGGGGAACTCATACCGTGCATGTGCGCCACGCAAGGCACCCCCTCGCGATGCGCGGCCCAAGCGCCCCACCAGGTAGCGGTGGATAGGTGGGTGTGGACCAGGTCAGGCCGGAACTCCCGGATGAGCCAACGCAGGCGAGAGCCAACCCGCGGGTTCCACTTGCCGGATAGCGCCAGCGCGCGGCAAGGCACTCCTCGGCGGGCGAGTTCCTCCTCCAGCAGCGGCAACGGCTTCGTTGCTACCAGCACCTCATGGCCGTGGCGGCGCAGTTCTCCGGAGAGATAGGTGACCACCCTCTCCGCCCCCGAGTAGTGGGAGGGTGTGATGACTTCCAGGATGCGCAATCGTGACGGCTCCCTTACTCAGAAATTCAATGGCCCGATCATAACAGGGCCGGTCAGGCTCGCCTGCGGTGACAGCCCAGGTGCTTGCCCAAAGTGGCAGAGCCACGCCCTCGCCGAAGGAAAAAGCGTCCTGGGCGGTGAAAGAACAGGCGCTGGGATGTGCGCCGGATGCCCCGCATAGCAACCCGGCGCGATCGTGTGAATGCTCTTGGCCCCGCGTTCCAAAATCTACTATATCACGCCCTGGCCACTGCCAGAACGCCAGACCCTGATACGTTTGGTGCAGGCTGTGCTGCGCGCTGGCGTAGGGCTGGTGCAATATCGGGCCAAGCAGGCCTCGACGCGTCGCATGTATGAGGATGCTCAGGCCCTACTGCGCTTGACTCGTCCCTTCGGTGTACCCCTCATCATCAATGACCGGCTGGACATCGCGCTGGCGGCTGGCGCCGACGGGGTGCATATCGGCAGCGAGGACCTGCCCACCAACGTGGCCCGCCGCATGATGGGGCCCAGCGCCATCGTGGGAGTCAGCGCCGATCACCCCGCCGAGGCGCGGCGCGCCGAGCGACAGGGCGCCTCCTATGTCGCCTGCGGCGCTGTCTTCCCCTCTCCCACCAAGCCGGACAAGCCCGTTATCGGGCCACACGGAGTGGCGGCCGTGCAGCACGCCGTCACCATCCCCGTCTGTGCTATCGGGGGCATCACCGCCGACAACTTGGCGGAGTTGAGCGAGGTCAATCCTGCCCTCGTCGCCGTGATCTCAGCCATTAATGACGCTCCTGACCCCTATGCCGCCGCCCGCCGCTTGGTGGAGGTAGCCCGAACTGCGCTTCCCCATCGCGTCTTCGGCCCCTAAGGCTCAGCCAGCAGGTTCAGCCCATGTTCGCGCAGGTAGTCCCTGGCCTCCTCGGCGGTGCGTAAGCGCCCCTCCAACTGTAAGTCCCGGAGGGCGGCCTTGACCTTCCCCACTCTTGGCCCCGGGGACAAACCAAGCACTTGCATGATCTCCCGGCCGTCGAGCAAGGGTGGAGGAAACTGCTCGCCCGCCCGGGTTCCCAGCGCCCGCTTTACTTCGCGCAGCCGCCGGAGCAAGGCCCGATAGCGGGTGAAATTCGGTCGTCCGGAAGCCGGCACGCTGGCTGCGATGTCCGCCCACATCACCGCCAGCAATTCGCCCCCGCGCACCCGATCGGCGAAGAAGTACTTCTCCAAAGTTGAGGCCCGCGTACGCTGGGGGTCGAAATGAGCACAGAACATGTGGCGCCGGATCAGGAAGAGTAAGTGCTCTCTGTCTACGTGCAAGGGGTCGTCGCGCGGTAGGCCCGACAAGCGCAGCCGCTCCACCAGTTGGCCCGCCAGCCTCGCCCCCTCGACGTCGTGGTTAGGAAAACGAATCCGATCCGCTTCAGACTCTGGAACCCGCAGCGTCGGCGGCTTGCCGAGGTCGTGCAGCAGCACCGCCAGCCGGGCATGCAGAGTGCTCGGCTGTAGAGGAATCGGGCTGCGCAGCCGCCGGGCCACCGCCGGGTCCTCCAGGTCCGCGAGGCGCTCCAGAGCCAGGAGGGTATGGGCTAGCACCCCACCCTCGGTATGGAACGCCTCCGGCTGCGGGGTCTGGCGCAGGGCGGCAACCTCCGGCAAGAGCAGCGCCAGCAGCCCAGTTTCCTCCCACAGCCGCACCAGCCGCACCGGATTCGCGTCGAAGCCGCGCAGGAATTCCTGGCCGACCACCTCCTCCGCCACCCGCGGCACACCCGCGCTAGTGCGCCGGACGATCTCGGGGGCCATCTCGGTCGCGGCCCGCAGAGTCTTCTTCTCCACCTCAAATCCCAACTGGCAGGCGAACCTCAGCCCGCGGAGAATCCGCGAGGGGTCCTCCCCAAACCGCTGGCGCGCTTCGCCGACCGCCCGGATCAGCCGCCGGCGCAAGTCCTGCCGCCCCTGGAAGGGATCCACCAACCGCCCGTCGAGGCCCAGCGCCATCGCGTTGACGGTGAAGTCCCGCCGGGCCAGGTCCTCCTCCAGGCCCACGCCCAGCTCGGCGCTCAGGTCCCGGTAGCGCAAGCCCGTCCAGCGGTCCCGCCGGGGCAAGGCGATGTCATAGACTTCTGTCGCGCCCTGCGGCCGGAACTTGAACACTCCAAAGGCGCGCGACTCTACCGCCATCACCCGCCCGTGTGCGCTTAGAATCCGCTCTATCTCCTCCGGTCTCATGCCTACCACTACGAAGTCCAGATCCTTCGTCTCCTGGCCTAGCAGCCAATCGCGCACTGCTCCCCCCACCAAGAAGACCGAGCCGGCCGGGAAGGCCCGCAGGAAGGCAAGGTCGGGCCGGCTGAGGAGTTCGCGGACGAGCGCGGCAGCGTTCATCAGAAGTGCGAGCGACGATCAGGCGCAGCGGTCTTGTGGCGGCCGCGGCCCCCGTGGCGCCAGAAATCGCATAGCTTGACTAGAAAGCCCGCCCTACCGGCGTTCGAGCAGCGCTAACGCGTGTGCGGCGATCGCTTGCCCCTCCCCGACCGGGCCGAGGCCCTCCATGGTCTTCGCCTTGATGCTGACCTGACTCACTGCCACGCCCAGGACCTCGGCTAGCCGCTCCCGTATCGCCCTTACGTGAGGCCGCAGTTTGGGCGCCTCCGCCAGTACGGTGACATCGCAGTTGACCGGCGCCAGGCCGGCCTCTGCGACCATGACGGTTACCTGGGTGAGCAGAACCATGCTGTCAGCGCCGGCGTACCGGGGATCGTCGTCCGGAAAGTGGGTCCCGATGTCCCCCAGCGCGGCCGCGCCGAGCAGGGCGTCGGCCAGCGCATGACAGATCACATCGCCGTCGGAATGCCCCAGCAGTCCCTGGTCCCAGGGAATGGTCACCCCGCCCAAGATCAAGCGGCGGCCGGGCGCCAACCGGTGCAGGTCGTAGCCGTGTCCGATTCGAATCGCGGCGGAGCGGCTCAAGAGCCTTTCAGCGACCTTCAGGTCCTCTGGCGTAGTCACCTTCAGATTGTAAGCACTGCTAGGGCAGATCCGCACGGGATGGCCCATCGCTTCCACCAGCATAGCATCATCGGTGACTGCCGACGCCGGGTCGGCAGGGCGCTCGTGCGCCGCCTGAATGAGGTCAAAGCGGAAGGTCTGCGGGGTCTGAGCCCGCCAGAGACCCTCGCGGGGCGGGGTGCCGACCACCAGCAAGTCGTCGCCGGCGCGCTTGAGGGTGTCCGTGATGGGGGTGGCGGCTAGCGCCGCCCCAAACTCGCGAGCCGCGGCCACGGTCTGCGCGATCAGTTGAGGGGAGACCAGGGGCCGGGCGCCGTCGTGGATCGCCACAATTTCGGGTGGTTCTTCGGCCAGGGCAGCCAATCCGGCGCGCACCGAGGCGGCGCGGTCGGCTCCCCCGGCCACCACTTGCGGGGTCAGACGCGCCTCTTGCTCCACTATGGCCCGCTCCGCCTCAGCCTCCCAGCCCGAGGGCACCACTAACACGGCGCGTGTAATCTCCTCCACCCGGGCGAAGGCCCTAAGCGAGTGCAGGAAAAGCGGAGACCCCGCCAGGGGGAGGAAGCACTTGGGCCTATCCGTCCCCATGCGCTCGCCGCGGCCGGCCGCCATGATCAAGACCGCTACGCTCACCGAGGCGCATCCTTCCCTATTCGGCCTTCCGATCAGCGCTGTTCGAGGATTCCACCAGGGCAAAGATCATCTTGCCCGCACCCGTTTGCAGCACGGTCTCGACCTGCGCCAACACCGTCTTGCCCACCAGGTGCGCCGCCCGCTTGACCACGACCATGGTGCCGTCTTCCAGATACCCCACCGCCTGATCCGGCTCCTTGCCCTCCTTGATCAGCGCGACCGTGAAGGTCTCGCCAGGCAGATAGACGGGCTTGAGGGTGGTCGCCAACTCGTTGACATTGAGCACGGGCACCCCATGCAGCTTGGCGATCTCGGCCACCCCGAAATCGTTGGTCAGCACCTTGGCTCCCCGTGCGGCGGCCAGCCGCACCAGCCGGGTGTCCACCTCTTCGAAGGGCGCCTCCTCTTCGGTGTAGTCGGTGAGAACGCTGACCTCTACTCCGTTCATGGTCTTGAGGCGGTTGAGCATGTCCAGGCCCCGCCGTCCCCGGGCCCGCTTGAGATTGTCTTCCGAGTCGGCGATGTGGTGGAGTTCGCCCAGCACGAAATCGGGCACGAGGATGGGGCCTTCAATGAAGCCGGTGCCCACAATGTTGCAGATACGCCCGTCAATAATAATATTGGTATCCAACATCTTGGGAGTAGCGCCGCGCATGGCCGCGGCCGCCGCGCCGCTGCTGGGGGCTTTGGACAGAGCCGGGAACACGTAGGCAATCTGTTCCTTGGCGCTCATGGCAAAGCCGACGCCCAGCACCACTCCGGCGACGCTCGCGAAGATGGCAATCGGCAGTCCGTAGCCTTCGATGCGGGTGAAGGGGAAAGTAAGCAGAATCGCCACCACCAGCCCTAGTATGGTTCCGATAACCGCCGCTACCTTGTCGAGTAGGGGTACCTTCTCGAAGTAGTTGATCCAGGTGACAATCTTGCGGAAGAAGACTAGGGCAATGAGGAACCCGATCAGGCCGCCCGCTACGGCCATACCCGCGGTGAAAAAGTACGTGTGCAACCCGGACGGATCGCTGCCACCGAACAGCCGCACCTCCAGCGCCCTGCCGATGAGATTTCCGACGATGACCCCAACGAGGATGACAGCGGTGACGAACAACGACCAGAGCGAACGCAAGAGGACCACGATACCCAGCTCCTTCGCCGCTGCGTGGCGTGGATGTGTAGAAGAAACGCCCGGCAGGATATAAGATGCAGCCTATCTTACTATTTCTCGGCGAGAATGGCAACCCTGCTGGGCTTCTCGGCTCGCGCCGGCTTTTCTCAGTGCTCAAGCATTTGCCTGCCGGCGGCGGCCGGAGGGGGACGAAGGCACCTACCCATGGAGGAATTGAGAAGCGGGGAGTCGTGCCGGTCAGAGCAGTACTGACTTGAAATTGTGCAGCATCATGATTACTCCCGGCCCGAGCATGACCACGAACAGGCAAGGGAAAATGAAGAAGATCATGGGGAACAGCATCTTGACAGGGATTTTGGCAGCCAGTTCGCGGGCCAGCAGGCCGCGCCGTATTCGCATCGCTTCGGCGTGGGTGTGCAGCACGTAGCCGATGCTGGCTCCCAGCCTCTCCCCCTGGCACACGGCGGAGACGAAGGTGTTCAGTTCTCCGACGCCGGCCCGCCGAGCCATGTCGCGCCAGGCGGCCTCGCGGCTGCGTCCGGCGCGGAGTTCGTCTTGGGCGCGGCGCAGTTCCTCGGTCAGAGGATTGTGGTCGCGGGTGATCAGTTCCTGGATGGCCCCGTCCAGGCCCAGGCCGGCCTGGACGCTGACTACCAGAATGTCAATCGCATCGGGCAAGGCGGCCTGGATGGCCCGACGACGGGCGGCAGCGCGCCCATCCAGCAGATAGTTGGGCATCATGAAGGCCGCCACCGGCCCTGCGACGAGCACCACCATGCTGAACCGAGCAGGCAAAGGGTGCACGCGCAAGAGCAGCAGGAGAAGCGCGCCCGTGAATACGGCTAGGAATCCCTGGACAACTAGATACCCTCGAGCCGACCAGCCTCGAGGCCGCCCGGCTTGCTCCAGGCGCCGCTCGGTGCTCTCCACCAGGTGACTGGGCATCATTCGCCCGAGGGCGGCGATAAGCGCGGTCAGTTGCGGTCGCAGGAACCGCTCCCAGAGGGACTTCGCCATCTCCTGCGGGAGATCGGCGGAGGTGCCTGCCGGCTCTCGATAGGGCAGAACCGCGTGCAGCGCCTCCAGCCGACTGCTGTAGCCGAAAAGCAGCGAGATTGCGCTGAAACAGGCGGCGAGGAAGACCAGCACGGCGATGGCGAGGATCACTGGGGCACCTCCTCCAATTTAGATCTGCACATTGAGCATCCTCCGGATCAGCAGCATACCGGTGGTGAGCATGACCGCCGCGACCCCCAGCATCAGCCTACCCAGCGGGTCGGTCCACAGAGGCGTCAGATAGCCGGGGCTGATGACGTTGATGATCACAGCCAGGCCGATGGGCATACCCACCAGCACCAGGGTGGAGAGACGTCCCTCCGCGGTGATGGCGGCGATCTCGTGCGCCAGCTGGAAGCGCTCGCGGATGAGAGCGGCCGTGCGGTCGAGGATCTCGGCCAGGTTTCCTCCTACCTGGTTCTGAATCTGCACGGCGGTGACCACCAGTTTGATGTCGGCGCTTTGCGTCCGGCGGACCAGGTTGGTCAGCGCCTGCTCCAGGGAGAAGCCGACCGCGGTTTCGTCGAGCACGCGCTGCATCTCGGTGGCCAGGGGCGGCTCCATCTCCTCCGCCAGTACCTGGAAGGCCCGCAGCAGTGAGTAGCCGGTGCGCAGCGAGGAGGCCAGCATGCCCAGGGCCGAGGGCAATTGCTGGGTGAGTTCCTTCAGCCGCCGGGCCTTGCGGGCTTGAATCAACATCCAGGGCATGGCCAGTCCGGCGGCCGCCAGCAGCAGGCCCATCAGTGTCTGCCTGAGCACAATGCGTCCCACCACCCAGCCGAGCGCGGCGCTGCCCGCGCAGATGGCGGCCACCTCGGAAGGCCAGAGCATGACGCCGGCCCGCATCAGGTCCCATTGCAGGCGTTGCCACAGGCCGGTGCGCTGCAAGAGGCAACTGAGGGAAGGAGCAGGGTCACACTTGCGAGAGGCGCCGCGCCGCGCCGGAGCCTGGGTAGCCTCCGCCGGCTTCCCTGCCGGAAAAAGCAGGTAGACCACGGCTACCCCGAGGCCCGCGATCAGTATGAAGATGGCCAGAATCGGGAGCAAGTTCATGCGTTGCCTCCCCCGTAGCCCGGTCCCGAGGCTGCCCACATCTGGCGAAGACTAGGGGGCAGTTCTACGCCCTGGGCCAGCAGTTTCTCCAGGAACTGCGGTCGCAGGCCGGTGCACAGGTGCTGTCCCACTACCCGTCCCTCGGCGTCTATCCCCCGAGCCTGGAACCGGTACAGGTCCTGCAGAGTGATGGTGTCCCCTTCCATCCGCTGAACCTCGGTGATGTCCGTCACCCGGCGGGTCCCATCGCGCAGCCGCGCCTGCTGTACGATGAGATCCACCGCCGAGGCGATCTGCTCGCGAATAGCCCGAGAGGGCAACTCGGTGCCCGCCATCAGGACCATGGTTTCCAGTCGGCTCAGGGTATCACGGGGCGAGTTCGAGTGCAGCGTGCTCAAAGAGCCGTCATGGCCCGTGTTCATCGCCTGCAGCATGTCCAGCGCCTCGGCGCCGCGTACCTCGCCCACCACGATGCGGTCCGGCCTCATGCGGAGGGCATTGCGCACCAACTGCCGGATGGGAATCTCCCCACGCCCTTCCAGATTGGGCGGGCGGCTCTCCAGGGGCACCACGTTCTCCTGGCGGATCTGCAGTTCGGCGGCATCCTCGATGGTGACAATTCGCTCCCGCGCCGGGATGAAGGACGACAGCACATTCAGCGTAGTAGTCTTGCCGCTGCCTGTGCCCCCGGCCACGATGATGTTCAGCCGTCCCTCGACACAGGCCCGGAGGAAGTCGCGCATCTCTTCAGTCCAGGTCTGGCGCTCCACCAGGTCATCCGGGGTGAGTGGGATCTTAGCGAATTTGCGGATGGTCAGCGTCGGTCCGCACAGTGAGATGGGAGGGATAACCGCGTTGACGCGCGAGCCGTCAGGCAAGCGGGCGTCTACCATTGGCATGCCTTCGTCTAGGCGCCGACCCAGCGGCGCGATTATCTTCTCGATAATCCGCATGACGTGGCTCTCGTCGGCGAACACCAGGTCGCTGCGCT
>CALFVE010000242.1 GCA_937928475.1 uncultured bacterium
CCTCTGCCGCACATGGCAGTACGGCTGGCCGCCCCGCTTGGCGTAGTAGTCTTGGTGGTAGTCCTCCGCGGGCCAGAAGCGGTCGGCGGGAGTTATTTCCGTGACCACGTTCATGCCCCGATTCCTTAAGTCGGCGATCAGCCGCTCGGCCACCTGTTTCTGCGCCTCGTCCGTGTAGAAGATGGCGGAGCGATACTGGTCGCCCACGTCCGGGCCCTGGCGGTTGAGCTGGGTCGGGTCGTGTATCTCAAAGAAGAGTTTGGCCAGCGCCTTAAAGGAGACCCGGACGGGGTCAAACAACACCTCCACCGTCTCGGCATGACCGGTGGTGTGGGCGCAGACCTGCTCGTAGGTGGGGTTGTCGGTGTGACCGCCCATGTAGCCGACCGTGGTCTTCAGAACGCCAGGCTGCTGTGACAGCAGGTATTGCACTCCCCAGAAGCACCCTCCCGCGAAGTAGGCCCGGCCGTAGCTGACCCGCTCCTCGGGGAGGAAGACAAGCGAGATGGAATTGACACAGTGCCGCAAGTTCTTGGGCGTGAGGTGCTCCCCCTCGAAAACATGCCCCAGGTGCGCCCCGCAGTTGGCGCATACAATTTCCGTACGCACCCCGTCCGCATCGGGCACCCGCCGGACCGCCCCCGGAATCTCGTCATCAAAGGCCGGCCAGCCGCAGGGCGCGGGGAACTTGTCCTGGGAGCGATACAACATCGCCCCACAGCGCTTGCAGGTGTAGAGGCCGGCAGCGAAGTGATTCGTGTACTCCCCGGTAAAGGGCGGCTCCGTCCCTTTGTACAGGATTACCCGTTCTTCTTCGGGCGTCAACTCTCGGTACTGCTGACCAGGCTGTGGCGCGGTCACGGTAGGGTTGGCTCCTTCTACGATCTCGCTCGCGGCTGCGCTCGGCGGCGCTGGCTTGACGTCACCCCAACTCGTCGAGCCCGGCCGCCTCACGGTCTTGGGAGGCGCGGAACACAGAACCAGCAGCGACGCAACTATTCCTGCCGGCATGATGACCCCCCAAGCGCCGCGCCGCCTTTTCATGTCGAACAACCTATCCTTTTCTGGGGCTAGTGTCGCTCTGTCCGCTCCCCGCGATCCTTCAGGCCCACTGCTGCTCCTCCACCCACCGATCAAAGGTCATGAGCGGTGGATACTCTCGCCGCAGCGTCGCGATATCCGCCTCATAGCCGTGCTCCCCGAACCAGCGCAACATAATCGCCCAGTCCTCGTTCTGCTGAGCGATCTCCTCGATGGGAATTGGCTGATATCGCACGGTTCGCCCCAGAGCGGCGCTGAGTTTGGCGCAGACCTCTGGCCCCGTCAACTCATCGCCGGCTAACTCCAGGGCACGCCCCTGCCAGCGCTCCGGATCGTGGAAGGCCCTCGCCACGAAAGCCCCGATGTCGTCAACGGCGATCATCTGCAGAGGGACCTCTTCGGGCATTCCGAAGGCCCAGGTTCCGGCCAGAATCTCCTCCTTGCTGGCCAGGAGATTCTCCATGAAGAAGACCGGGCGAATCACGGCATGGGCTAGCCCGGAGGCCCGTAGGTGCCGCTCAATTTGCCACTTGCTCTCAAAATGGGGGATGCCAGTCTGCCGCTCCGCGCCCCCCACGCTGCTATATACGAAGAACTCGGCGCCGGCCGCCTTTGCCGCGTCAATCAGCGCCTTTCCCTCCGCGACCTCCCGCTCCACGCCCACTTCCCAGGCATTTTGGACGCCGTACACACCCCAGACCCCCGCCAGGGCCGGCGGCAACGTCTCCGGCTCGTCCATGTCTCCTTGGTATACCGCCACCCCTTGTGCCGCCAGCGCCTGCGCCTCCGCCTTCTGGCGGTTGCGGGTAAGCGCGCGAATTTGCCAGTCGTCTTTTCGCAGATGACGCACCACCGCTCCTCCCTGTCGCCCGGTGGCTCCCACCACCAGAATGGTTCTTCCCGCCTTGCTCACGGGTTTCTCCCCCTTCGCTTGCTGCTGAACGCTGCTTGATGGACGCTGGAACTGCCCCACCTGTTCACCGCACGGGAAGGAGTTGCGTGCAGGGCGGGGAAAAGAGCGCCCTGGCTAGGGCCGGGCACCCCGGCGCCGAGCGCGGACTTGAGCGCCGGCGACCCGGTCGCGAAGGGAGAGATGCAATCATGAGCATGGGCCGCTGGAGAGAAGGCCACCCCAATGCCTTGACCGTCACGGTAGGTCCCCGCAGCGGGGCCGACCTGGTCGGTCAGGACAACATCGCCTTGCAGGCGGCAGTGGACTACGTGGCGGGCGTCGGTGGCGGTACCGTCGAGATTGAGC
Source organism: uncultured bacterium (assembly GCA_937928475.1). GTDB lineage: Bacteria > Armatimonadota > Zipacnadia > Zipacnadales > Zipacnadaceae > Zipacnadum. The sequence goes on from CALFVE010000242.1 coordinate 2,300, forward strand.
CAGGCACCTATACTATGCACGATAGCCTCCACCTGCGCTCCCACGTCACCGTGCGCGGCGCCGGCGAGGACACCATCCTCTGGAAGCCACCGGCGGTCAAGTCGGCGCTTTCCAGCGATATCGTGTACGGGCACTGGGACGTCTCGCTGGCCCAGCCGGACAAGTTTCGTCCCGGCATGGGTGTTTACATCTACGATGATTGCACGGGCGGCTTCGCCCGCACCGTGGCTACGCTCCTGTACCGAGACGGCGACCGCTTCGGAATCAACCGCGCCCTACACTACGACTACTGCCGCCATCGCAACGCCGTGGTGGTGAGCGTCTACCCCCTGGTTTCCGGCGTGAACGTGGAGGATGCCGCGGTCATCGGTCTGCGCCTCGAAGGCAACTCCGTGCAGAACGAGAGCATTGACGGGTGCCGGGGTGGCGGGCTGTATCTGCTCGGCTGCACCGAGGTGCTGGTCAGGGACCTCACCGTCCACGACTTCCACGGCGACGGTGTCAGTTTCCAGCAGTGCTATGATCCCGTCTTGGAGGACGTGCGGGCGGTGAACTGCCGTGGCACTGGCTTCCACCCCGGCTCGGGCACCACCCGCCCTCAGATGCGGCGGCTTGTCTCTCGAGGAAACGATGGCGAGGGCCTATTCTACTGCGTGCGGGTTACCGACAGCGTCCTGGAAGACTCCGAGTTCGTGGGCAACGCCGGCAACGGCGTCAACGTGGGCCACCGTGACACGGATCATATCATCCGGCACAACCTCATCCGGGACAATGGCCGAGCGGGGATCTTTTTCCGCCCGCTGGACTACGCCGTGGCTGGGCATCGCACTCAGGTTCTCGACAATCTGCTGGAGGGCAACTGCCGGCAGAGCGGCGTCGCCGAGGTGGACCTGGACGCGGAACTGGAGGGCATCGTGGTCGCCGGCAACCGGATCCGCCCAGCAGCGGGCAAGATAGGCCTGCGCATCGGACCCCAAGTCCGCTCCGTCGAGGTCGGCGACAACGACGTCAAGGCAGAGGCGGAGATGGCTGTAGTGGACGAGCGCGCCAAGCGTCCCTAGCGTCCGGCCGCAGCTCTCCCCCCCCGACGCGAACATACAAACAACCCGACAGGAGCACCATCAGTCATGACCGGACGAGAACGAGTACGCACCGCTATGAGCCGGCAGAGGCCCGACCGCGTTCCGTACGAGGCGGGATTCACCTCTAGCCTGCTCGAAAAGATCAAGCAAATTACCGGCGAGGAGAATCCCTTGGCCCGCTGGGAGTTCGACACCGCTTCGGTCGGATTCAAGGGCCCCGTCCAGCGCACCGACTTCCGTGCTTATCACCCTGAGGGCATCCCCGAAGGCGCCGGGGTGAGCGAATACGGCACGGTTGAACTCCCCGGCGACTTCTATCATTTCACGAGGAAGCAGTACCCTCTCGACCACGAGACGACCCTCCGCGACCTGGAGGAGTATCCCTGGCCGGACTTCACGCCGACCTACCGACACGAGCATCTGGAGGCGGAGATCGCTCGCCTCCACGCCGGGGGCAAGTACGTCTCCGGTTTCGCCGGGCACATCTGGGAGGTCGCTTGGCAGATGACCTCCATGCCCAAACTGATGCTTTGGTTCTTGGAGGCCCCCGAACAGGCTGAGTACCTCTTAGACCGCATCACCGAGAACAACCTGTTCATAGCCAAGCGGTTGGCCGAGGCGGGTGTGGACTGCTTGATGACGGGAGACGACGTGGGAATGCAGGACCGCCTGATGATGAGCCCCGATACCTGGCGGCGCTGGCTGAAGCCTCGCTGGGCCAAGATTTACGCGGCGGCGCGGGAGATCAATCCCGACATACAAATCTGGTACCACAGTGATGGAATGATTGAGCCGATCATTCCCGACCTGATCGAGATTGGCCTGAATATTCTCAACCCGGTGCAGCCGGAGTGCATGGACCCGGAGAAGATCAAAGCGCAGTATGGGGACCGGTTGGCCTTCTGGGGCTGTGTCGGCACGCAGAGCGTATTCCCCTTCAGCACGCCGGCAGAGATGCGCGAGACCGTCAAGCGCCTGGTTAACACCGTGGGGCGCGGCGGCGGTCTGCTGCTGGCCCCGACCCATGTTCTGGAGCCGGATGTGCCGTGGGAGAACATCGTGGCTTTCTTCGAAGCATGCGAAGAGTACGGGAGGTACTAGTGGTAAGCAGTGCGCGGGAAGATAAGTGACAGAAGGCGGAACTAGGTGGCCCGCCCGGGGCGGGCGGGAGGCCGGGGTTGGCCCGACAGATCCGATGATCCTAGGAGCGTGACTTGTGATGCTTAAAACGCGAGTTCTGGGCAAGACCGGCCTGGAGGTAACGGAAATCGCCCTGGGCGGGCTGTTTGTGTCCAGATACGCTGCCGACCGGGAGCGAGGCATCGCCACGATTCGCCGCGCCCTGGAGTTGGGCATCAACTACATTGACACCGCCCCCGGCTATCTGGACAGCGAGGCGGTCATCGGCGAGGCGCTGCGTGGCTGGGATCAGCCGGTGCTACTCTCCACCAAGCTCGGCTACGAGCCGCAGCCCTTCGAACCCCAGAACAAGGAGTTCCTGCGCCGCTCGGTTGAGAATAGCCTGCGCCTGCTCGGCCGCGACCAGGTGGACATCCTGATGATCCATGAACCGGACCGCCCCGATTACTTTGACTGGTGGACCGACAAGGAGAACTACCGGGGGCCGGTGAGCGAACTGCTGGAGGAACTCAAAGAGCGCGGCGTTTGCCGCTTCATCGGTCTGGGCGGCACTACTGCTTATCCCATGGCGCGGATCATCGAGACCGGACGCTGGGATGTCTTGCTCACCGCCTTTCAGTACAGTTTGCTGTGGCGGGAGGCGGAATGGGAGGTCCTGCCCGCGGCTAAGCGGCAGGGCATGGGGATTATCGTGGGGGCGGCCCTCCAGCAAGGAGCGCTCGCCGCTCGCTACGACCAACAGGTCAATCACGGCGCGCCCTGGCTGAGCCTGCCTCGGCGCCGGCAGTTTCAGGCCCTTTACCGCTACCTGGACGAGATCGAGATGCCGATTGTGGAGGCGGCGCTGCGTTTCGTCATTTCGAACCCGGACGTAGCCACAGTGCTGGTGGGCGCCCGTTCCCCGGAGGAGATCGAGAGCAACGTGGCGGCAGTCGCCAAAGGGCCGCTGCCTGCGGAGGTGCTGGCCAGACTGAAGGAGATCGCGGACATGGTCCCCTTCCGCCCCTACGGCGAACCCTACGGGATGCCCTTTGAGAGGGAGTCCTAGTAGCACCGGCTTCCGAGCCTGTGGCGCCTCGGAGATCGTCTCCACAAGCCCGCCAAACCGGGCAGGTTGAGCGGCGCCTGCGCCCGAAGATCGGCCCGCCGGGCTCGGGGGCTTCGCAGCGCCCCGAGCATCATCTCAAATCCAGGTGACCCCCATGAAAGCAGCCGTCGTCGAGAGACCGGGCCTACTCACGGTCCGCGAAGTACCTGAGCCCGTCATGGGCGAGTATGACGCCCTCTGTGACATCCTTTACTGCGCCACCTGCAGCGCCACCGACTGGCACATCATCGCCGGCACCTTCCCCTTCGGGATGCAGTACCCCGCTATTCTGGGGCACGAATCCATCGGCCGGGTCGTGAGGGTAGGGGCCAAGGTCCGCAACTTCCGCCCCGGCGACCTAGTCACTCGGGCCGCGGCCACCGGGGCCCCCGAAGCCGGTCTCCACCTAGGCTGGGGCGCCTTCGCGGAGCGCGGCATCGTGCGCGACTACCTAGCGATGGACGAGGACGGGGTAAAGTCGGAGGACTGGCCCTTCCTGCGCATGAACCAGGTCATCCCCCCGGATTTCGACCCCGCCGACGCGACTATGATCATCAACTGGCGGGAGACCTTGAGTTATATCACCCGCATGGGCGTACGCTTCGGTTCCCGGGTGCTGATTCTGGGGTCGGGAGGCGTCGGGCTCTCCTTTGTCAATCATGCCTCCAACCTGCTCGCCAAGGAAGTGGTCGCCGTCGGCAGCCCGGCGCGTCTCGACCTGGCGCGGCGGCTGGGAGCGACCGATGCCTATGATTACCACGCCGAGAACCTTGCTGAGCAGATCAGCGTTGAACATAGTGAGGGCTTCGATTTCATCATTGACGCGGTCGGCCGGCTGGGGCAGGTGGATCGCGTACTGCCTTTGCTCAAGGTGGGCGGGTCGGTCGGCATCTACGGCGTGGATGACTACTTCCGCCTCACCCTGGCGCCGCATCTGGCCCGGGGGACCTTCACCTTCTTCAACGGTGGCTATGCCGAGGAGGAAAGCAGCGAGGCGGTGATTCGGCTGGTGCGGCAAGGGCGGCTGGTCGCGAAGCACAACTTCTACGACGCGGCGCGGATTTTCGACCTGGAGGACATCAACGCCGCCTTCGCGGCCGTGCGCAACCGCGAGATGGTGAAGGCGGTGGTCAGGACGAGCGGTCGGGGCTAAGTGATAATCCGGGCCGGCCGAGGGTAAACTATGAAACAGTCTTTGTGGGGAGAGTGCGAGCATGAACGTGCGTTTCGTGCGTGACCTGTGGGCGCGGGATCCGGCGGCAACCTTGCGCTTCGCCGTTCATCTGCCCAACCTGGTCCGCCTCTACTGGCGGCTCCTACGCGACCCGCGCGTCTCCTGGCTGCCCAAGGTGGTGCTCATTGCAGGCGTCTTGTATTTCGTGGTCCCGCTCGACCTGCTGCCGGATTTCCCTCTGGTTGGCCTGGGCTGGCTCGACGACCTTGCGGTGCTCATCGCGGCCACCCAGATGTTCATCCGGCTGTGCCCGCGACGGGTGGTGCAAGAACACGTGCGACTGATTGACGAGGGTGGTTAGCGCATGGCCGCCACCACCCGTCTGCCCGCAGTCAAGCCCTTCTCCTGGCGGGAGCACGGCCAGCAGGTCTTGCAGTTCCAGTATGAGGTCTATGAGCGCAACTTCCCGGGTTTCCGTGTGGACGGCGCCTTTCTCGCCGACTACGAGCGCCAGTTGCGGCAGGCGCTGCGCAGCCCTTATGAGGGGCTGTGGGTGCTGGTCGAGGACGGTCAAGTAGTCGGCTTCGCCTGGGCAGCCATCATCAGCACTCTGGTGGACGAACGCCTGGGCTACCTCAAGAACCTCTACGTGGTGCCCTGGGCGCGCGGTCGAGGCTACGGAGCGCGGCTGCTGGCGGTGGCGGAGGACTGGATGCGCAGCCTGGGCGCTCCGCGGGCCACCTTGGACGTGACCGCCGACAATGAGAGCGCCCTGCGCCTCTACCAACGCTGCGGTTACCAGATCAAGCGCCACCGCATGGAGAAGGACCTCACCGAGCAGGAAGAGGAGGCATGGCTGTGAGTGACGATATGATCTTCACCAGCGGGGGGGAAGCCGAGCGCGAGGCGGCCTACGCCGACGTGCGCCTGGCCCTGGAGCAGCGCAACCTCGCCCTGGCCGCCGATCGCTGTAGCCGACTGTTGCAAGACTACCCGGACGATGCCGCCGCCCACGCTCTCATGGGGGATATCTACGCAGCCCGGCAATTGTGGGCCGACGCCGAAGACTGGTACCGCCGGGCAGAGGAACTGGGCGCGGGGCCGGAAATCTCTCGGCGGCGCGCCGCAGCCCAGGCCGTGAGGCGAGAACGGGCCGAGGAACCCGCTGAGCCTTCGCCCTACACCGATCTGCACCGTCAGCGTACTCGCCTCCTGGCCATCTTCGGCGGCGCTGTCTTCGTCATCATCGTGGCCGGGATCATCGCTCTGCTCGCCTACTCCTCCGGCACTCGCCCCACCCCGCGCGCTACGTCCCCGACAGCCGCCGCTCCCTTCGTGCCTGCCCCGCCGGAACCCAGTGCGCCCGGCCTAGCGGTGACGAGGCCTTCTCCTCCGGCCGCCACGGCTCCGGGCGCCACCTCTCCCGCGGGAGTGCGGCCCCCTGCTACGGGCGTGCGCGGCCAACCCGGAGCGCCGCCACCCGTGCCCCGCGCTCCGGTCGTCATCAGCAGGCTCATGACGGTACCCACCACTGACGAGGACTTCATTATCGCCCAGGCCGTGGGAGCGCTGACTTGGCCTCATGGGGCCAGCATGTCGGGGAATGTCTCGGTCATGATGGATCCCTACCAGGGCTACGCCATGATTACCTTCCGCATCCCCGATGACCTGCCCGGCAACAACCTGGCTGACGTGGTCGTGGAGCAAGCCTACAAGGTCATCAACGCCGCCTTTGCCGCCGACGCCGGCCTGACCATGTGCACGGTGCGCGCCATCGCCACCATCACCACCGCCGACCGGCGGGGGCACACGCTGCAGGTTTTCCGGGCCAACGCCAGCCGCGAGGCCCTGATGGAATGGGCGCGGCTTATCCCCAATCCCACGGCTAAGCAGATCCGGGAGCAGATCCTGGCCACGGTGTGGTGGAATCCGTCTGTTCCCACCGACCGCCTGCGCTAGGCGGAAATCTAGCCCCTGTTTGCGCCTCGGCTAGCAAGAAGGATTGCTCCTGCCTCGAAGCGAAGAAGACGTGTGCGCGTTATCGCACACTCCGGCTTGCCGGGGCCAACCCACACAGGAGGCGCTCCGCGTGAAGAAAGCCCTCTGCTACAGCAGTCTGCCCCCCAATCTGAACGATGAGGACCGGGCCGCGCTGGCCCGAGAGGCCGGCTTCGACGGGGTCGAGCTGCACCAGTATCCCACCACTGCCGAGGCGGAGCGGGTGGCCGAGATCGTCCGCACTGCCGGCCTGGAGATCGCCAGCCTCATGTGCATGACCCATTGGCAGTTGCCGCTCTCCTCCACCGATGAGGAGGTCCGTACTAAGGCGGTCGCGGGCGTCGCCGAGGGCCTGCGCCAGAGCCGGGCCCTAGGCGTAGATACCCTCCTGGTGGTGCCGGGCGTGGTCACCGAAGACGTCTCCTACAAGGCCGCCTTCGAGATCTCCCGCCGTAGTCTTCGCGAACTGCTCCCCGTGGCCGAGGAGACCGGCGTGGTTATGGCCCTGGAGAACGTCTGGAACCGCTTCCTGCTCAGTCCCCTGGAGATGCGCGACTTTATTGACGGCTTCGACTCGACTTTTGTCCAGGCCTATTTCGACGTGGGCAACATCCTGCTCTACGGCTATCCTCACCACTGGATCGAGGTACTGGGGAACCGCATCAAGCGGGTGCACGTCAAGGATTTCGACGTGAACACGCGCCAGTTCGTGGGCCTGTTGCAGGGGAGCGTAGATTTTCCCCGAGTGATGGCCGCGCTGCGCGGGGTGGGCTATGACGGCTTCCTCACTGCCGAACTGAGTCCTTATCGCCAGTATCCGGAGCAGTTCGTCCGCGACACCGCCGCGCAACTGGAGCAAATCATCCGGTCCTAGTCAGTTCTCCCTGCGGAGGAGAGCGTGGGCACTCGGTGCTCACGGAGGCGACCTGCTATCTTGGGCCCAACGGAGCAGGCCCTACGGGCACGAGCGCGAGGAGGCGGGTGGCTCTGGGGCCCAGAAAGGCGGCCCGCTGCAAGATCACGAGGCCATGAAACTTCTCTACGACGCCGAAGTCCTGTGCGGGGCGGCCCAGCCATTGCCTTCGCAGATACTCATTGACGAGCCCTGCATCGAAGCCATCGGCTCGCCGGAGACCGTCCCTGCCCCAGTAGGCACCGAGGAGATTGACTGCGGCGGGCGGCGCATCCTGCCCGGCTTCGTCGAGTGCCATCTGCACGGCGCTGACGGCTACTCCTTCACCGACGCTAGCGAAGAGGCGGTCCGCGCCATCTGTCGCCACCGCGCTCGCCACGGTACCACCTGCCTGCTCGCCTCGGTCTGGAGTGCCACCGAGGAGCAATTGCTGGAAGCAGTCAGCGTCATCGCCAAGGTGATGGAGGAACCCCCCTCCGGCGCGCGGATCGCCGGCATTCACCTGGAGGGCCCCTACCTCAACCCGCGCTTCGCCGGCGCTATCCGTCCCGAAACGATGCGGGAGCCGGGAGTGGACGAACTCAACGCCCTCTGGGAGGCCTCGCGCCATTCTCTCCGCATGGTCACTCTGGCCCCGGAAATCCCAGGGGCCATGCACGCCATCCACTGGCTGCGCGAGCAGGGCGTGACTATCGCCATCGGGCATAGCGGGGCCAAGTTCGAAGAGACGCGCAAGGCCATCGCCTGGGGCGCGCGAGTTGCCACGCACCTGTTCAATTCCACGCCGCCGCTGCATCACCGGCACCTGAACGTGACCTCCGCCCTGCTCACCGACGGCCGAGTCACCGCCGAGCTGATCTGCGACGGCATTCACGTAGCCCCGGCCATGGTCTGGCTGGCCGCCAAGAGCAAGGGCGTGGCCAACACGGCGCTAGCCACCAATGCCTCCTTCGTCTGCGGCCTACCCGATGGCGTATACGAGCACGAGGGCCAACTCACCGTGCTCGCAAAAGGAGAGGTACGCCTCGGTGGGCCGGAGGGACCGCTGGCGGGCAGCGCGCTGACAATGGATCGGGCCCTGTTCAACCTGATGGAGTTCGCCGACGTGACACTGACCCAGGCCTCGGCTATGGCCTCGGCTACGCCCGCCAAGATCATCGGCGAACTGAACCGCACCGGGCGGATTTCCAGCCGCCGCCTGGCCGACCTGGTCATTCTCGATCACGACAACTCGGTGTGGGCGACCCTAGTTGCTGGAGAATTCGTCTATGCGAAGGACCGGGGGCTGCGGCGACGGTTGGGACTGCCGGAGTAGCCTGAACCGCGTGCTCTGAGCCGCGCCGAGGGAGTCCACGCCCCTGCGATAACGCTGCGAGCGCCGGGAGCCCTCGCGGGGGGAGACTGCGCAGTGTCCATGCGAAGGCGCTAGGAGGGGAGCGCCATGACCGAACTAATGGAGTGTCGCTGGTGGGAACCGGGGGAAGGAGTGGCTCTGTGCCACCTCTGTCCCTGGCAGTGCCACATCAGACCGGAGAAGACGGGAGTCTGCGGCGTGCGCCGCAACGTGGACGGCGTACTACGCTCGCTCAACTACGGCCGAGTCACTTCGGTCGCGCTCGACCCCGTGGAGAAGAAGCCGCTCTACCACTTCTACCCGGGCAGCAATCTGCTCTCGATCGGCACCTTCGGCTGCAATCTGAAGTGCAGTTTCTGCCAGAACTGGGAGATCTCGCAGGGCCAGCCCCGAACGCAGTCCCTCTCGCCCCAGGACGCAGCGCGCCTGGCCCAGAAATACCACGATTCGCATGGGAACCTGGGCATCGCCTACACCTACAACGAGCCCTTTATCTGGTATGAGTACGTCCAGGACACGGCCCCCCTGGTGCGCGAGCGCGGGCTCAAGAACGTGCTGGTCACCAACGGAATGGTGCAACCGGAGCCGCTGCGGGAACTGCTGCCCTTCATTGACGCCATGAACGTAGACATCAAGTTCTGGAGCAAGGAGCGCTACCGGGAACTGTGCGGTGGCCCCGGCTGGCAGGCCCGGGAGACGGTGGAGATCGCCGCCGAACGCTGCCACGTGGAGATAACGGTGCTGATTATCCCCGGCTACAACGATACCGAGGAGGAGTTGGAAGGCATCTTCTCCTGGGCGGCCGGCGTGAATCCGGAGATGCCGGTGCACCTGTCCCGCTACCATCCCGCCTACCGCCTGAACGTCCCTGCTACCCCTCCCGAGACGCTCTTGAGGGCTTTCGAACTCGCCCGGCGCCGGCTGCGGTATGTCTATCTGGGCAATATCATGCTGCCGGGAACCAGTGACACTGAGTGTGAGTGCGGAGCCACCTTAGTCGAGCGCTCCGGCTTCTACGCCCAGCCGGTGGGGCTGGACGCCCAAGGACGGTGCAAAGCGTGTGGTGCGGAAACCACCATCCGGTGCTGAGCCTGTGGCCGATCTGGCGCCGCGCTTGGGCGCCGGCTACGTCCGCCGCGCCGTGCACATCGCCGGCATTGTGGCCCGCTTTGGCTTCGCCGATGTCCTGCACAGCCTGGGTTTAGACCGCTTCCTGCACGCCCCCCGGGCGGGCCAAGTGGACGCGGCCACCCGCGGCCTGGAGCGCCCGGTCCGACTCCGTCTAGCCCTGGAGGAGATTGGCCCCACTGGCGTCAAGATCGGGCAGGCGCTTTCCGCTCGCCCCGACCTCTTACCCCACGAGTACATCGTGGAGTTGCGCAAACTCCAGGAGGAGGTCCCCCCCTTCGCCTTCTCGGCCGCTCGCGCCCTACTCGAACAGGAGCTGGGCTGCGCCCTGGAGGAGCGATTCGCCGAGTTTGACCCCGTCCCCGTCGCGGCCGCTTCCCTGTCCCAGGTCCACCGCGCGCGCCTCCACGACGGCACGCAAGTGGCGGTGAAGGTGCAGCGCCCGGAGGTGCGCGCCCAGATTGAGCAGGACCTGGCCATCCTCACCTTCGTGGCCCGCGAGGCGGAGCGGCGCAGTGAGTGGTGCCGCAACAACGACATAGTCAGCTGGGCGGGCGAGTTCGCGCACATCCTGCGCGCGGAACTGGACTTCGCTCGCGAGGGGCACAACACCGACCGGCTGCGCGAGCAGATGGCGGAGTACGATTCCATCGTGGTGCCCCGAGTCTTCTGGGAACTGACCTCCCGGCGCGTCCTGGTCACCGAGTATGTGGAGGGTTGCAGCCCCAACGACGAGGCCGGACTGACCGCCCTGGGGGTAGATCGCGCCCGCTTGGCCCGCCGGTTCGCGGAGGTCATGTTCAAGCAGGTCACCGAACAGGGGTTCTTCCACGCTGACCCCCACGCGGGCAACCTCAAGGTCCTCCCGGACGGCCGCATCGCGCTTCTCGATGCCGGTCATGTTGACTTCGCCGGCCAGGAGGTGCGGGACCACATGCTGAGCCTGTTCGAGGCTCTCCTGGAAGGAGACAGTCGCGGCGTGGTCAACGTACTCACCCTGGTCGGCGTCATTTCCCCCCGCACCGACCTGCCTTCGCTGCGCTTGGATGTGGATAAAACGGTGGCCCGCTTTGTCCCCTCGCGCCAGGTCCCCTTCGGCCTGGCCGAGGTCATGGATGCTATCTTCGGCCTGCTGATCAAGCACAGCATCCGTCTGCCGGCGACCTTCGCCAGTCTCCTGCGGGCGGTGGTGATTGCGCAAGGCGTCTGTCTGCAACTGGACCCGGACTTCGATCCTTGGGCCGCCACTGGTGACGCGGTGAGAGCGATGCTTTCAAACCGGCTGCGGCCTCATCATCTGCTCGCCGGTTTGCACAGTTCCCTGCGGGAGTGGACCTTTTATCTGCGGGCGCTGCCCCGACAACTGTCCGACCTCATGCTGCGCGCCCAGGCCGGCGGTCCCCGCATGCGCTTAGAACTGGAGCACGTGGATCGCCACCTGCACCGTTTGGACATCATGGTAAACCGGCTTTCGTTTGCCATCGTGGTGGCCGCCTTCATTATCGCCTCCGCCACCATCCTTTCCAGCGAGCGGGCCCTGGCGGCTCTCGGCAACCCTCTGGCGCTGGGCTTTGTTGCCGCAGGCGTCTTCATGGGGCTGTGGCTGCTGTACTCCATCGTCCGGTCGGGGAGGTTGTGAGGCGTGTGCGGCAGTCTGGGCGTCGGGTAGTCTGAGAGGCTGCCGACTTGCCACCGGCCACCTGGCAGTTGCCATTGGTCATCACGGAGGTTCGGCCATCGGTCCTATGCCGTCCTTGCGCAGGCATGTTGTCCCCCTCCACGCTCGGCCCGACGGCGCGCGGTTCTGGGCTCGGGCTCGCGCCTTCCTACCGGAAGACGTAGCCGCAGCGCCGCTGGTGCTGGCCTCCGTTTCGCCGCGACGGCGCTGGTTGCTGAGGCGAGCGGGACTGTGTTTTCTGGTCGCAGACCCCGGCGAGGACGCGGCTCTCCCCCCTCGGGACGACTGGCCCGCCGCGGCCCTGCGTGCCTTGCACAAGGCCGTGCGCGGCGCGTCCGCTCTGCCCAGCCATCTTTGTTTGGGTGCCGACACAGTCGTCGTCTGTGCCGGCCACACCCTGGGCAAGCCGTCCACCGCCGAGGAGGCCCGGGCGATGCTGTCGCTGCTCTCCGGCCGCTCTCACTATGTATACACCGCCTTCTGCTTCACCTTGGCCGAAGGCGGGCGCGTCGGCCGGCCTAGCGACGTCCGGGTGCTCTGGCTGGAGATAGTCCGCAGCCAAGTGCGCTTTCGGCGGCTGACTACTGCTCAGATCGAAAGTTACCTAGCCGGCGGCGGTCCTTTCGACAAAGCCGGCGGCTATGGCATTCAGGACCGAGGGCACGACCTGGTTGAGAGTGTGCGCGGTTCCTACTATAATGTCGTGGGCCTGCCGGTGCGGCAGGTCTGTTCAGCCTTGCGGCGTCTGGGCTGGCAGGGACCGTCTGCAAGGCGGGACTCGGTCGCCAAGCGCAGCGGGTAGCAGGAAATTACTCGGCGGTTGACGGAGCCGCGATTTCGTTCATGAACTCTCTCTCCCGGGCCTCCCGGGCCCTAATGAACTGGGTTTTCCGCTACTCAGGCCAGATGGGCATTGACCTGGGTACTGCCACCACTTTGGTGCATGTGCGCGGGCGCGGCATCGTGCTGCGCGAGCCTTCGGTGGTGGCGATTGACAACTACACGCACGAGATCAAGGGTGCGGGGGAGGACGCCAAGCGCATGGTGGGGCGCACCCCTGCTCACATCACGGCCATTCGCCCGCTGCGCAACGGGGTCATCGCCGACTTCGAGGTCACCGAGGCGATGATCCGCTACTTCATCCGCAAGGTTCACCAGGGCCGGCGTCTGCTGGTGCGGCCCCGCATGGTCATCGGGGTACCCTCCGGCATCACCGAGGTGGAGCGCCGGGCGGTGGAGGACGCCGCCCGCGAGGCCGGGGCTTGGGAGACCATCATCATTGACGAGCCGATGGCCGCCGCTATCGGCGCGGGTTTGCCGGTCAGTGAGGCAGTCGGCAACATGATCGTGGACATCGGCGGCGGCACCACCGAAGTCGCCGTCATTTCGCTCGGCGGCATCTGCACCGAGCGCTCCATGCGCATCGCCGGCGAGGCCATGGACGAGGCCATCGCCAACTATATCCGCCGCGAGTATAGCCTGTTCATCGGGGAGACTACCGCCGAGGAGATTAAGATCCGCATCGGTTCTGCCTTCCCGCTCCCCGAGGAACTGGCGATGGAGATCCGCGGCAAGAATCTGGTTACGGGTCTGCCCAAGAGCATCCGGATTACCTCCCAGGAGATCCGCGAGGCCATCGCGGAGCCGGTCTCTGCGATAGTGGATCTGGTCAAAGAGACGCTCGACTCCACCCCCCCGGAACTGGCCGCCGACGTGATGAACCGCGGCATTGCCCTCGCCGGTGGGGGCTCGCTGCTCCGCGGGCTTGACCAACTGATCAGCGCCGAAACCGACATTCCGGTCTACGTCGCCGAGGATCCCATGACCTGTGTTGTCATGGGGGCAGCCCGCTATCTTGACGAACTGGACGGTCTCGCCACCCTCGCCTGATACCGGCGGACGGCATGCGCACGCCTCCCGATCATCGCCTCAACCTCCGTACTATCCTCGTTCTCGCTCTTTTAGCGGGAGTGCTCACCATCTGGCAGCACAGTGCGCGCGCCAGCAGGCAGCCTAGCCTGCCAGAGAGAATGGTGATCGCGGTGGGACGGCCTCTGCAAGGACTGTTCACGGTGATGCAGGCGTGGCCGCGCAATCTGGTCACTGGTCTTACCCAGGGCTCGCGGCTGGTACGCGAAAACGAGGCCTTGCGCCGCAAGTGCGAGGAGGCCCAGGCGAAGATCACCGAACTTAACCAGTGCTACCTTGACTTGCGCGCGATGGTCAAGTCGCTGGGTCTCACCCTGGAGCAGAAGCCCGAGGCGGTGGCTGCCAGGGTAATCGGCCTGGACACCGGAGCCAGCCACTGCCGGGCGACTATCGCCGTGGAAAGACCAGGGACGGTTAGCGAAGGGGATGTCGTGCGGCAGGCGGCGGGACTCGTCGGCCAGGTGCTCAAGGTGCAGGGCCGGACCGCCGAGGTGCTCCTCCTCATTGACCCTGACGCCGCCGTCGCCGGCCTGGACCTGCGAGGCCGCGATCAGGGCATCGTCTACCCGCAGCCCGCCCTGGCCTTGCCGGCCAGTCGGCTCAAGATGGAGAAGATCAAGCCTGTCGCCGCCTTTCCGGACCTGCGCCCCGGAGACGTGATTGTCACTTCCGGGTTGGATCAGGTCTATCCGATGGGGATTCCTATCGGCAAGATCGAGGCAGTGCATAAGTCGCCCGGCAGCGCCGAGTCAGTGACTGCCATCATCCGGCCCTTTGTAGATTTTTTCCGCCTGGAGTATGTGTGGGTGCTGAAGAAACCTTAGTCCGGCAAGTTTCTCAGACATGATCTGGTACTACCTGGGAGAAATCGTTCTCGCTCTGCTTCTCGCGGCAGGGCAGGTAGCCTGGGCGCCGGCGGGCCGCTGGGAAGGGCTCGCGCCTGACCTGGTGTTGGTGCTGGTGGTGCTGGTGGGCCTCTTCCGGGGGCCGGAGGAGGCCGCCTGGACCGGCCTGGCGGGAGCCCTGTGCATAGGCGCCTTGACCAGTTTTCCGCTCGGCGGCCTCTTCGTGGCTTACATGGGCGTGGGCCTCGCCGCCGGCATGTTGGGCCAGCAGATCTTCTCCGACCGGCTGCCCCTGCTCATGATCACCGTCTTCTTCGCCGTATGGCTCGCTCGCCTGATCGGCCTGGTCTTTGTGCCGGTTCCTCAGTTCGGCGGCTGGCTGGTGACCACGCTGATTGTGGCCTTGTACAGCGCCCTGGCCGCCCTTCCTCTGGGCTGGCTGGCGCGACTGGTGCAGCCTCGAACCGGCCCCGCCCTGACCCCCACCCCCGGCAGTTCCATGCTCGGCCGCCGCTCCTGAGCGGTCTCGCACTCCAAATCGCACAGAGAGCGAGAGCGTCCAACGAGACCGCCGCCTGGAGCCTGCCTGTCGGCGCCGGTCTGGCGGCTAGCTCCTGGGCACCCGCCGGTAGCAGGTCCAGGCGTCCACCCGCCACTGCTCCTCCAACCCATATCTCGCCGGCATCTGCCTCTGCCAGGCGACCATCGAACCTTCTTCCACCGGCTCCCGAATGAGCAAGACTTCAAAAGGCGGCAGTTCCCCGGCGGGCGGCTCGGCCGTAGGCACTAGCGTTAGCCGCGGGAGTTCCCCTTCGAAAAGGGCCACGGCAAACCCCGGCCATCCGGCGATGACCGCCTGCTCCCCCGGCCGCAGTTCGCCGGCTAGCCGCACCGCCGCTGCCGCCTCCGCCTGACAATCGTCGGTGAAAGCCAAACGTCCCTGCCACGTCTCCAGTGGCCCGCGGGGCAGACCCGCGCCTCGCCAGTCAACATAGGCCACGGCGGCGAGGCCCACCGCCGCTAGTCCCCAAGCCAGCATCCGCCGCTTTCGGCCGGTTCCTCCCCGCACCGGCGCCAGCGCCCGCGCGAACAGCGGATAGCCTGCGGCCGTAGTCGCCATCAGCGGCACCGTCAACTGCGACCACGCATCTCCCGAAAGCCGACGGAGCAGCGGCGCTCCCAGTCCGGCCAGCGCCAGACTGCCGATGACGAGGACCAGGGAGCCGAGCGGCCGCCGCGGAGGCGGGCCAGTCAGCGCCGCGTACAGACCGGCCGGCAAGAAGGGACAGCAGAGTAAGGAGAAGTAAATCGCGCTCAGGGAGAGAGCCTGGGCGTTCGGCAGCGGCTGCTCGGCGAAGGTATGCCGCCAGAAGTACCAGGGGTCGCCCTGAATAAGCCAGCAGGCCGCAATCCACCCCGCCCCCAGGTAGCCGGCCGGGAGCAGAAAGGCCAGCAGGGTTCCCTCCGCTTGTCGGTATCCGCCTTGCCGAGCGGCAACCAGCCCCACGGCCCCCGCCGTGAGCAGCGCCCATAGAACCATTTCGTAGCGGGTCAGTAGTGCCGCACCTAGCAGCAGACTCGCTACCAGCAGCGGGCGCAAGGCTCCCGTCGCCGTCCAGCGGTCCAGACCCCAGGCCAAACCCAGGAGCATGGGCAGCAGCCAAGCCGCCGGGGAACCAGCCGCCGCGTGACTGAAAGCCACCGGATGAAACACCAGCGCCCCGGTTAACAGCCAACTCCAGGGCCGCGGCACGCCGAGCGCCCGGCACAGCGCCAAGAAGACCACGGCGGTCAGTCCCAAGGCCAGGGCACCCAGATAGGCGGGGGCGTAGCGGGTATCAGCCGGGTCAGCAGGCCTGAGCGCCACCAGGCCCGCCAGGACAGAGGGCAGGGGCGGCTGCACGAAGCCGATTTCACTGAGCCGCGGCTCTGGCTGGCGGTGCCAGACGTCGTGCGCGTGGGCTACCGCCGCCAGGCCTTCCCAATGCACCTGCCAGCGCTCCGCTGACAAATACCCGGCGCGCAGGGACACCGCTCCCACTAAAAGGAAAACCAGCGCT
>CALFVE010000243.1 GCA_937928475.1 uncultured bacterium
GATACCAGTGTACAGGAACTCTGGCAAAGTGCGCTCCCTCTCTTGGCGGAGCGCCTCGGGCAGGCCACCTGCGACAGTTTCCTCCGGCCGGCCGTGGTCAGCGATTTCACGGGCGACAGCCTGACTGTACATCTCCCCAACGAGTTTGCGCGCAACTGGCTGCGGGAGCGCTATCCCGGCGTCATTGACCAGACCCTCTCGGAGATCCTTCACCAGGAGATCAGCGTCATTCTGGAGGTCGGGTTGCCCGAGTCCTTCCGCCGCCCGGACCCGCCTGCTCCGCAGCGCCCCCCGGCGCCAGCGGCGGTGGTGCCCGAGGCCACCTTGCCCTCCGGACAGCGCAGCGTGCTCAACCCGAAGTACACCTTCGCCAACTTCGTGGTCGCTGACTGCAACCGCTTCGCACATGCCGCGGCCTTGCAGGTGGCCCGCGCTCCGGGGCACAACTACAACCCCCTCTTCATCCACAGCAAAGTCGGACTAGGCAAAACCCACTTGATGCAGGCTATCGGCCACATGGTGCTGGCTGAGAACCCTCGGGCGCGGGTCATTTACCTCTCGGCCGAAGATTTCGTGAACGACTTCCTCACGGCGCTGCGCGACGGGGCCATGCCCCGCTTCCGCGAGGTCTTCCGCTCCGCTGACGTCATCTTGGTGGACGACATCCAGTTCATGGCCTCGGCCCAGCGGGATGCTTCCGAAGAGGAATTCTTTCACACCTTCAATGCCCTCTACCAGACCAACAAGCAAGTCGTGATCGCCTCCGATTGCCCACCCCGCCACCTCCAGATCATCAACGACCGCCTGCGCAGCCGCCTGGAGATGGGCATCGTAGCAGACTTGCGTTGCCCCGACGTAGAGACGCGGGTCGCGATTCTCGAGAAAAAGGCGCAGACCGAGGGGGTGGCGCTCCCCCGCGAGGTCCTGGAGTTCGTGGCCCAGAAGATTGTCTCCAACATCCGGGTACTGGAAGGCGCTCTCCTGAAAATCTGCGCCTACGTCTCCCTGGAACCCGGCCCGCTGACCCTCGCCAAGGTCGAGGAGATCATCGCGGACTATTCCACCGCCAGCCTGGAGCGGCGCCTCACCATCCCCGAAATTGCTCAATACATTGCCGAGCAGATGGACTGCCACGTAGAAGACATGATCGGCGCGAAGCGCAGCCAGGAGATCGTATGGCCGCGGCAGGTCGCTATCTACCTTTGCCGGGAGTTGACCGACGCCTCGCTGGCCAAGATCGGCGAGTACTTCGGCGGTCGCGACCACAGTACCGTGCTGCACGCCTACAACAAAGTCAGCGAGATGCTCGCCGAGGACGAGAAAGTCCTCTGGCTGATCAACGACCTCAAAGCCGGGTTGCAAGGAGACTAGCACTTGGCCTGCGTTCGGCATAGGCCCTCCAGCTCACTTCCAGCTGAGCACGCAACAGTGGGCAGCCAGTGGAAAACCCTCACATTATCTGTTGACAAGCCTGGGGGTTGTGTGGATAATCTGGCTGGTGGGGAAGGTGTGGATATGTCGAAGCCCCTTTCCGCAGACTTGTACACACCTAGAAGGCCAGTCCAATCCGGCGAAAAGCAGTTTTCCCCAATCTCCCCGACCCTGCTACTAGCGCTACGAGGTACTTGTATTAGAGATTCTGATCCAACACACTCCGGGCGGGGGGGATAACCCAGGGCTCGCGTGTATCTGGGGAGCAGAGGAAATCTGGAGGCAGAGCGCGAGGTCTAACCCCAGGGCCAAGGGTGGAGCAGGTGAGCGCAGGCTAGGAGGGGAAGAGCCAGGTGTGCAGGACAGGCACGCGGCAACGGTATTGGGGAGTCGCGCGCCTGTCCGATTGCTCGTATTCGGGAGGGTCTGTGTGATGCTGAAGGCGTCATGTCCGCAGAGCGCGCTGCACGAGATTTTGCAGGTGGTGTCCCGGGGTGTTTCGGGACGCAGTACGCACCCGGTGCAGAATAACATCTACCTGTGCAGCGCGGACGGGGGCCTGCGACTGGTCGCGACCGACCTAGAGTACCTCAGTCTGGATGCGCGCTTGCCTGCGCTGATTACGGAGGAGGGGGCGGTCACCGTCCCCGGGCGGGTCTTCAACGAGATCGTCGCCAGCCTCCCCGAAGAGGAAGTTTCGCTGGAGTCACCCGAGCCAGGGCAACTCGCCATCCGCTGCGGTAAATCCAGCTACCTGGTGCGCGGTCTGCCCCCCGACGACTTCCAGTTCCTCCCCGAGATCATGCCCCAGGCTGAGTTTGCCCTTCCCGAAGGAGCCCTACACACTATTCTCACGCAGACGGTGTTTGCTTGTTCGGATGATGAGACCCGGCCTATTCTGACGGGGGCGCTGTTCTTCATCCGTCCGGACCTGCTGACGGTCGTCGCTACGGATACTTACCGCTTGGCCGTTCGCACCCTGAGCGCGGAGATCAGCGTGGCCGAGGAGCGCAAGGTGATCGTATCGGCGCGGGTGCTCCATGAGTTGCTGCGCATCCTGCGGGAGGACTCGGAGGAGCCCGTGCAGGTGCGGGTCTCCGAGCGGCTGATTGAGTTTCAACTTCGGGATGTCAAACTGGCGTCGCGCCTCATCGAGGGGGAATTTCCCAACTACGAGAAGGTGATCCCAGCGGACCCCGACAAGCGGCTCCTCGTCCGGGTGGATGCCCTCGAGCGCGCGCTCCGCCGGGCGCTGATCGTGGCGCGGCAGGACAGTAACCGCGTCGTCCTGCATGCCCGTGAGGGGGTCCTCCAGATCACCGCAGTGAGCCCCGACCTGGGCAGCGTGGAGGAAGAGGTGGAGATGCAACTCACCGGAGAGCCGATTGACATCGCCTTCAACGCGCGCTACCTTATGGAAATGCTGGAAGCGGTCGGCAGCGAGCAGATCGTGATGGGCCTCTCCGGCGCGCTCAATCCTGGCACCATGCGTCCGGCCGGCCGCGAGGACTACATCTACGTCGTGATGCCGATGCAGATTATGACTTGAGGCAGGTGCGAGCAGGAGCAGCAACCGCGAAGGCGTCAGTGGGAGCGGGCGATCCCCAAGGGTCGCCCGTTTGCGGACATGGTAGGCGCGCGGCCAAACGGGGCGGAGCGCTGTGGTTTCCCTCTTTGTTTAGGGAGGGGCGGCGACGGCGCGAGCAAGCGCCGGGGTGGGTACTCGCCGCCGGGCAGGCTTCCGGCGTGACGGGCGCGTCACCGACGCGGGCTAGGAAGCCGGCGCCAGGCGGGACC
>CALFVE010000244.1 GCA_937928475.1 uncultured bacterium
ATAAACTGACTGTCGAGAATGCTCTTGGTGGCCGGATCCTCCCCCGGCGGCACGAAGGTGGAAGAGTACAGCAGCACATTGTTCTTGGCCATCAGTTCCCAGTTGACCTGCGCCGCCGGGAACATCGCGGAGGGCACCGCCTCCGACCGCCAGATGAACGACCAAAACAGCAGCGACAGCACGAACAGGGCCGGCAAGGCGATCAGTTCGGCCTTGATCAGGGACCAGAAGTTTACCCCCACCAGTTCGTTGACCCGGAAGGCCTGCGCCATGCCTCCATAGTTCTCCAGGGGGATAGGGGCCAGCCAAATGTCCACGCCCTTGGCGCCCGAGAGGATGAAAGAGGTCTCGCGCACGAAGGGGATATCCACTTGCTGCCCGGCCAGCCCCAGCAGGCGGGCGTTTACGTACGAGATAAAGGGATTGTACAGGAAACTGAAGATGAACAGGAACACGATGGGAATCTGCGGCACCAGGTGGTGCGATAGGAAGATGACCGCCAGCGAAGCCGCCGCGTAGGCCATGAGCGCGAAATACAAGGGATAGTCGCCGCGGCCCTTCTGGGGCGTCGCCCACAGGCCTTCCGGCGGTGCGCCTCCCGCCCGACGCTCGAGGGCCGACTCGCGCAACTTGCGCCGGATGTCCCGAATCGTGGAGTAGATGCTGACCGCCGCGATGCCCAGACCGGTGCCAATACCGAAACTCATCCAGAAGTCAATGCTGTTGGCAAAGGTGGTGTTGATGGTGTTCATCCCCGGCTGCCAGTGGGTGAGCACCCCGAAGTGATGCAGCACCGGGTTGAGCAGCGCGGTCAGCACGATGGCGCTGAAGGTACCCACAATCACCCAAAAGGGGACCACGAAGCCCACCATGATGATGCCCAGGTCAATCGCCAGCCCGGTAGGCGTGGCAGGGAGGAAGCTCTCGGTGAGCGTGGTCATGTCCACGAAGGGCTGAGGAATGAGGAAGATCGGCTTGGCTAGGAACAGGCCGGTGAGCGCGGGGATGCCTACCTGGACGAATCCGAAGCCCAGACCGATGGTTACGCCCAGGGAGAACAGCCGCCAGCGCTGGCTGCCCCGCTTGGCCTGAACCCCTTTGCGCCAGGCGGCCAGGCCGGCGGTGAGACCGCCCCGGCTCTCCGCCGGCGCCTCCTGCTCGGTCTCAGCCAGTGCCATAGCGCCCTGGGCGGAGATGGGCGCCAGCGGGAAAGGCAGTTGCTCGATGTCGGAGGTCAGACGGAAGAGGAAGTAGCCCAGGGTATAGCGGCTGATCACGCCGGTGATCATCGTGAACAGGGCCACGCCTATCGGCACCAGCCAGTCGTGGTGGAAGAGGTTGCGCTCCAGGATGGCCAGGCTGCCCGGTCGGGGCGCCCACCAGGTGGGAAAACTCTCCGACATTCCCGCGTCGCGCGCCGGTTCGCTGCTCACCAGGTAGGCGCGATAGACGAACTGCCCGAAGGGACCGCCGGGGAAGAAGGCATTGGCGGCGATCATGATGTTGGCC
This sequence comes from uncultured bacterium, assembly GCA_937928475.1. Lineage (GTDB taxonomy): Bacteria > Armatimonadota > Zipacnadia > Zipacnadales > Zipacnadaceae > Zipacnadum. The sequence continues at coordinate 1,510 of CALFVE010000244.1, forward strand.
GCGTGCAGCAGGACCACCAGTTCCTGCTTCGACATGGTCTTGAGCGCGCGGCGGGAGATCTCGCTGAACAGAATCACCGTCACCCAGGTCGCCGCCGCCCCCATGCTGCCGCCGGTCATCAGCCCCAGGTAGATAGAGCCGGGCAGCATCACCAGTCCGCAGAAAACGATCCCGGCGATAGTGGTCCAGTTGAAACCGTCCTGGAACTCGGTAGGGGTCTCGAGGAGGGACCGGTAGCGCTCCAGATCGCTGTCCAGGGGCCTAGGCATGCTCCGCCTCCGGGGTCGCCAGGTTGCCCTCCAGCATCTCACGCGCCTCGGTGAACATCGCTGCCCGCTCCGCTGGCCCCACCGCCCGCCAGTACAGGAAATGCCGACGGATGAGGGCTACGAAGCTGCGGTTGCCTCGTTTCCAGTTCTCGAGAGTGCCCGACATACGGATCAGTTCAATATTCGCAATATACTCCCCGGTCTGAGGGTCGGTCGGCAGGGAAATGATCATCCGCTGCGACACGCCCAGATCGAAAGGTTTCAGCCAGATGGGGACGGAGAGCATCGGGATGTACCCGTCGTCGGCCAGGGGGTCGAGGTGCTCGGCTACTCCCAGCACCGGACGCCCGGCGAAGAACGGTCCTGAGGAGCCTTCGCCGTGATCCACCAGGTAGCGGTGGAAGAAGGAGAGAATGGCGATGCGATCACGGTAGTCGAAGGTGAAGGGCAGATCGAACTTGACCACGTCGCCCTCTGGCTCCGGCAGTTCCCAGCCGGCGTCCTCCGCCGGGGCGGCGATTTCCATCGCGGAGCGCGCCGGGTAGTAGGTAGAGACGAAAACCGACAGGGCGATGGCCAGCGAAGCGTAGACGGTGGTCGCCGAGGTGAAGGTCATGTTCAGCCCGCCGGTATGCCCGGTGAGAGTCAGAATGGTACCCGTGCCTTGGCTGAGCAGGTACCCCAGCACCGAACCCACCACGGCGTACACGAAGGCCTCCGCGAAGAACATCAGGAAGATGTAGCGGGGGGCAATGCCCACCGCGTTGTAGACGAAGATCTCGTCCCGCCGCTCGTAGACTGAGCCCTTCATGGTGTTGAGTACGGTCAGGGCGGCGATTACCAGGGGAATGAGCATGTCCACCGAGCCCAGCAAGGTGTGCTGCCGTGCCCGCTTGCCCAGGAAGGCGTACTTGTCCAGCCCGTAGTAGGTGGACTTGCCGCTTTGTTCCAGGTACTCGTCAATGACCGCCTTGGCCGTCTTGTAGGGAGTGTCGTCGGGCAGCACCACGGCGATGGAGTTAAGAATCTTCACCGAGGTCTCCACCGTGATGGCCCAAGGCCGGGCCGGCGCCAGAATGATTTTCTCGGCGCTGATGCGCGGATCGGTGTCCTCGGCGATGATGTCCGCCCCGGAGCGGTTGACCACGGCGAAGGCGGTCACGTCGAAGGGCAGCAGCGTCTTGCCGTCAATGTCCAGCAGTTCGTTGAAGGCAGCGGAGTCGAAGATCCCCTGCACCACACACTTCTGGCCGTTGAGCGTCACCGGCACCGGCGCTTGCTCCACCATCGCCGGGGTAATGCCCAGTTTCTCGGCCATGGTGTCCGAGATAATCAGGGGCACGTCCCCCGCCTGCGCCTGCTCCTGTTCTTCGGTGAACCAGCAGTTGGGGGTCAGAAAGCGCATGTGCTTGGCCATCGGCTCACGAGCGGAGAACTGGAGCATGGAGTCGGCGTTCACCGAGCGCGATTCCCCTTGCCCCGCCTCATAGAGCAGTTCCAGTTTGGGGTTGTTGCGCTCGTTGGCCGGCCAGGACTCGGTGCCCACATACATGTAGCGAGGGCAAACCGCGTACTTCTCGCCGTACTTGGTCTGCATGGCGAACAGTTCGGCGTCCGACAGGGGGATGAACTTCTCGTTCTTGACCAGGATCCCGGTGAAGGGCGCCTTGCCCACGGCCACAGCCTGCTCCACCAGGTCGCTGCGGATGGAGGTGAAACAGATCATGACAAACGTCAGCAGCACCAGCGTGGCGCAGGTGAAGCCGGTGCGCAGTTTTCGCCGATGCATGTTGTTCAGGCCCAGCATGAAAGCAGTGCCCACCACTCCCATGCGATTAATCTCGGCGGCGGTCACTTGCCCTCGCTGCTCCTTGATCTGCTCCAGATTCTGCTGGAACTTGCCCCAGAACAGCACGGTGATTCCCGCCGAGAACAGGAAAATGATGAACCCCAGCAGGATCATGGACGACGACCGCAGCATCGCGAAGGCCGGGTGTAGCAGCCGCAGCAGAGCAAAGACGACCAGGAAGATGAACAGTTGCGCCACCAGTTGCCGGCGGATGTCGGTAAAGCCGAAGACCAGTTTCTCGAAGAAGAAGACAAAGGGCACCAGCAATCCCAGATACCAGAGAATGCCAATGACCGCCTCGGAGATGGTGCGCCGCAAGACCGGATGGTTCAGGATGGCGTACGTGGCGGCGTCGCGACTGAGCAGAACTGCGTTATGGGCGGACTCGCCCGGGCGCAGAGCCTGGTCAATGAGTTCCAGGCTCTTTTTCTGGAAACTGTTGGTGCGTTCATCGGCTAGGCCGTATTTGTTGCTCAGGGCCAGGCGCTCCCCGTTCACGAAGGTCATGGACTTGGCGATCTCCAGGGGAACGTGGAGCAGTCGGGGGGTATCCACCGGCAGATAGGCCGGCCCTTGGATCTCCTGCCCCAGCGGCACCACCCGCTGCATGACCTTGGCTAGTTCCTCGGGGGGAGTCCCCAGCATGAAGGCGCGGATGGTCTGAACCAACTCGTTCTCGACCGAACCCGCCTTGAGCGTGACATAGAATCGCTCGTCAGGCTTGACGAAGGCGGTGACGATCCCGTCGTCCGAGAAGACGTTGCTGCTCGGGAAGGGGGCCAGAGACTTGGCGCTGAGAAAAGCGGCGGCGCTGTAGGGCTTGAAGGTTTGGGGATTGGTGATGTCCAGGATAGACACTGGCGCCGCTCGGTAGGTCACGATGTTGACGGGGCTGTTCAGTTCGTTGAGTCGCAGGCGCAACGACTTGTAGACCGACTGGGCGGCCAGGCCTTCGTCCTTGATGTGGCTAATCACGCCGTCGCGTCCGTAGCCGACCGCCTCCGGCGCGTACTCATAGACGTCAGGGGGCACGATGGTGCGCGCCGCGAAGCGGTCGGAGTAGCGCCCGTAGACATCGGTGAGGATCATCCCCACCGGGAAGTAGCCATTGGCCGCGGACCATCTCTTGCAGGCGACAATTGCATTCTCAAGCGGGAAATTGGGGATGATGGACTCGCCCACCCCGGAGACCAGCACCTGCCCGTAGAAGTCTTGGGGCGCCCGCGCCGTGACCAGCGACTTGAACTGGCCGTTGCCCAGCGCCGCCGAAAGCACCGCTTCGCCGAAAACGGCCAAGGAGTAGCGGATGGTCTCCAAATCGCGGCTATAGGGGTGCTCGACGGGGTCGGCGTATTCCGCGTAGACCCCCTTGGCGTTGACCAGGCTGAAGGCAGGATAGGAGTAGTTGGACCACAGTTCCGCCTGCAACGGATAGGAGGCGGTGAGCGCCTTGATCTTCGTCCCCTGGTCCTTGCCCGCGAAGTCGAGTTGCACCTCCTTGGTCAAGCCCAGGTGCTGAATGGCGTCGGTGAGCAGGTCCTTAAAAGCCTGAGCCTGCTCAAGGTGCTTAATGTTCGCCCCCATCGAGAAACTCAGAGACTCGGGCAGTTTGGCGTCGGGGCTGGGCGTGAGCAGCGGCGCCAAGACCACCACGCTGTTATACTGCGCGAACAGGTCGTGCAGGGCCAGGGCCTGCTCCAGTCGCTTCTGCTTCGTCTGATGATAGGCGAGGAGTTCCTCGAAGCGTGCCTGCAAGCGTTCCCGAAGTTGGTTCTCCTTCGCGAAATTCGCCTTCTTCGCCAGCAGTCGGGGGAGAGTGTAACCCGCCGACGAGAAGGCGGCATCGTAGCGCTTCTTCACCTCCTGGTACGTGGCGTAACGGGGACTGTGTATGTCCTCGCCGCCTTCGCGCTCGAAGACGATCTTTGCCTGGAGCAGGTCCTCCGATAGATCGAAGACCAGCGTATTTAGGACATACTTGCTCTGCTCGTCGAAGAGGGCTCGGGTCTTCGCCTCCCAGGTACTAATCTTGGCTTCAGTGGCACCCGCATCCCTGGCGAATTGTTCATCTCGGAAGGCCTCTCGGATCTGCTCCACTCGGCGCAGGGCGGCCTCATTCTCTGCCTGCTGGTCGGTAATCTCGGGTCGCCGCGCGCGAGCGTTGATGGCGGTGCCCACCGCGCGCAGCAGTTCGTTCAGCCCGTCCTGTCCAATTGCCCAGGAACCGATGCTGATGAAAATGACATCCCGCCGCAACTGCTCGCGGTACCGCGCCAGGGCCTTGGCCAAATTGAGCTGCAGGGCGACGGGGAGCGCCTGCACCGCGCCCGGGGCCAGGTCGGGAAGCAGCGAGGGGCTGTCGTACGCGGCGCAGAGGATCACGGCCTCCTTCGCCGGCTGCGCAGCGCTCAAGCGTCCCACAATCGTGCGACTGGGAGTCCGCTGGTAGACTGTCTTTACCTGCAAGCGGATCTGCTGGCCGGTGTATCTGAGGATTTCCGGGCTAGCCGCCAGGCGCACGTAGTTGACCGGATTCATCGAGGCCATCTGCGTCATGCCCACCCAGGGGATTTTGTCCAGCCCCTGTGCGTGGGTTACGACGAGCGCTGCGATGCCCAGTTGCGCGTACTTGATCCATTGGTAGCCGAACCCCTCTGGCGGCTTGTCG
>CALFVE010000245.1 GCA_937928475.1 uncultured bacterium
GTGGGAGTCGAACCCACACGAGCCTGGCGGCTCCGAGGATTTTAAGTCCCCTGCGTCTGCCGTTCCGCCACCCCGGCGGCAGGCACTATGATACCGCCCGGCCGGGGCTTCCTGCAAGTCTGTCGTCGGCCCCCTGGCTGCGCGGTGAGCCACGGATACAAACGAACAGGCCGACCTGGCGGCCGGCCTGTTTGTGTGCGACTCACCTGACGCTCGAAGGAGCGGCTAGACTACTTGCGAGCCAGACGGCGGCGATAGCCGATCAGCCCCAGCAGAGCCAAGGCCGCCAGTCCCATGCTGCCCGGCTCCGGGATGTCGGTGGTCTCGTACTCGTAACGGTACTCGGCCCATCCCTTTGCGTCCGTGGAGAACCTGCTCTGGAAATTCCCGCTCCCCGAAGCAAAGGACTGACCCGCTCCCGTAATGGGAAGCACGATGGTTCCTGGGCCGGTGAAGAGGGCGAGATCGTCCGCTGCGCTGCTGCTCCATGTCTCGGAAGTCGTGTAAGGTGAGGGCTCATACTTCACGTAGTCGGGTGTTTCATCATCTGCCGCCCAGTTCGTGATATCCTTGGGGTACAGACTGGCGGTATTCGAGACTACCGGGATGACCTCAACAATTGTAGTTCCGCCAGCCCCCGGCCGCTTGAGTGTGAGCACGGCCTTAAGATTGAGCGTGGTGTCTGTGCTGCTCTCTCCCAGGTTCTCCGCTTCGCCGGTGCCGCGCACGCCGCCGTAAAGTTTGATTTCGACTGTGGAGAGCGTGCCGAGCCCCGGGTCGAATTTATTGAGCGTAAGGTTATCGCTCCAATCGGTAGCGGCCCAGTCAATAACATTCGAGGTGTCCCACGCAGTCCAGTCAGCGCACACTTTCAGCCCTGGCATTAGTAGCACGCACGCCGCGACGAGAAGGACCCCACGTCTCATTGTTGAACCCTCCTAGATTCTGCCCCGAAGGGGCACCAAGGCAAGGATCACAACGGCTCCCGGTCACGGCAAACCCCCTGCTTGCCAGGTCCGAGCGGCTATCACCTCCGGCTGCGGCGGCGATGCCCTGCGAAAACGCCGCCCATCAAGGCCAGGGCCCCCAAGACCAGGGTGCCCGGCTCAGGGATGTCCGGCACGCCCCAATCGGGGCAGTAGTCGTCCGACCAAACTCCCCCGTTGTCGAGGTATGCCCCCCACATCAGTTGTTGGATTGGGCCCAGATCGCTCGCGAGGATAGCGAGTTCCACTAATTTGGGGTTCTCACCCGGGGCCGTGGTCCCGCGGCGCACCTCGATGGTGGCGGTGGGGACCAGTTGCCACTTGCTTCCGGTCCACTTATACAGAGACGCGGGGCTCGTGTTGTCGAGGTCCCAGGTAATATAGTACTCCAGATCGGGGACACCACGTTTCGTGCCGCCCACGCCCTTGCCAATTTGGGTATTCAGGAGGATCTCCCAGTAAGTGTCTGGTGACGACGGCCCGAGGTTATCCACCGTGAGGGTAGCGAAAGCGTAGCGAGGGTTGCTTTCCTCGGAGTACTCGTAGTAGTTCCACTCGATGTCGTAGTCGTATCGGTAGGGCGGCGAGCCTCCGGCGCTGTAGACATCGCCGACAGTGTCGTGGTTAAGACTGTCGGGGTTGGCCCAATCATCCGACTTGCCGTCAATCGTGATGATATCGCCCCAGACTTGCGGTGCGGCCAGCGCCACCAGCAACACAAGGAGGCAAATTGTGACGACCATCTTATGGGTCATGTCCGCTTCTCCTCGGCTTTTACGCCTGGACTATTGCCCCCTGTGCCCCTTGTCATCAAGTGCCTGCGTTGTGTCAGCAATGCCCTGTTCAGTCTCCTGGCCCCTACGCCTCGCAGCACAACCGTGCTATTTAGAAGCCTTAGCGACGCGGCGCCGCCACGCAATCAAGCCTAGTAACCCCAGAGACATCAACCCCATGGTACCGGGCTCCGGAGTGAAACCATGCTGCTTGGCGTCATCCGGACAGTAATCGTCGGACCACTGCCCCGCGTTGTCCAGATACGCCCCCCACCAGAACTCGGCCGGCCAGCCAATGTCGTCGGCTCCCAGGGCCCACTCCACCAATTTCAGGTTGTCACCCGGATCCCCGCTTACCCCGCGAGCAACGGCTAGCTTAGGGCTAGCGACCTGGGTCCAGGAGCCGGTGTACTTCCACAATTCCGGCGCGTTGATGAAATCCCAGTGCAGATAATACTCCAAACCAGGGACGCCTCGCTTGGTGCCGCCGGTAGTATTGTTCTTGTCGGTGTTGAGCAAGATCTCCGTGATCTCATCGCCGGAACCGGCATTGGCGGGCAGGTCCTGATTAGTCAGAAACGCGAAGCAGACGTTTTTGTTGTCGGCGTCCCACTCGAAGTAGTTGTACTCTATGTCGTAGTTGTAGTTGTAGTTGGGATTGCCGCCCACATAGTAGACGACGTCGCCGACAGGGTCGTTGTTGATGGTGTCCGGGTTGGCCCAGTCCGCCGACGATCCATCAATGGTGATGACGTCCGCAGCGGCACATGTGGCGAGCGCCAGCAGCATGCCGAGGAGAATGAGGACCGGGTTTCTCGCAGACATGCTCAAACCTCCACCCCCCGGTAGATATGGCTACTGCTGCTCGGCCTGGTTCTCATACGCCGAGCGGGTACAACTGTGACTTAGCGAAACGGCCAGAATCTAGTTCGCGACTGGTTCCACCCCGAATGGTTAGTGGGCTTCTATTCCAACCCAAAGCCATGATAGCACGTGGCCCGGAGTATGTCAAGACCCCCTGCGGAAATTTTCGAGAGGGGTTATCATGAATGTCGTGGCCCTCACGAGCCGGACAGGAACCAGCGGTGGTAATTGCGCTGGAAGCGGTCCTCAGGCGCCGTGAGGTAGATGATCCCCTCGATCAGCCCGGCGATGGCCGGCAAGCCGCTGAGGATGCCGACGCTGAGCACACTGACCAGCAGGTAGAGCAGGCCCAGGCCGGTGTTGCCCAGGTAGAAGTGGTGGATGCCAAGCGAGCCCAACAAGATGCCCAGGATCCCGGCGATAGTCTTGTCCTTCTGGCCCGGGACCGGCATGGCGGCGACGGGAGCACGGACCTGCGGCGTGGGGTTGAATTCGGCGATGGCGCTGAGCGGACGCCAGGGGTCGCCTTCGCCGCGGCTGGCCTGGGTATCCCAGGAGACTTGCCCCGAGCGGAGCCAGGCGCGGATGTGCTTTGCGTCGTAAGGGCCGTAAACCTGTCCGCCGCTGAAGGTGTACCACTTCGCCTCGCCGGCCAGCACGGGAGTGGGAGCCGGGGCTGGAGCCACGGGCTTGGGAGCGCCTGCTGGGACGGCCGGGACGCCCGGGGTGATCGGCGCCGGGGGAGCCGACTCGGTTGCCGGCGCGGTCGGTGGGACAACAGGCTCTGGGGCGAAAGGAGCGACCTCGACGGGAGCCACGGGCTGCGGCGACGGCGTGGCAGGCTCGGGAGGCACGGTTGGTGCAATCACCTCAGCAGGACCAGCCGGCACGACCGGAGGCGGACCGGGCGGCGGGGCGGCCGGCTCCTCAACCAGAGTGACCTCCAAGTCGTCGCGATGCGGCTCGGGCGGGGTAGCGGGCAGTTCAGCGGGCGCGGCCTGGGGCACCGGCGGTACGGGGAGAGCGGAGGGGGCTGGTGCCGGAGTGGCTGCGGCCGTGTCCGGGAGAGGCGGCGCCTCCGGGGTCAAGTCGTCCGGCGAGATCTCCAGGATGGGCTCCTGCGGGGCGCCGGGAGCAGGGCACTCTCGGTCTTCGGGCATGGCGTCACCTCGGCAAACGGTAGGATGATGTCACCGCAGAGAAGACCGATTGGAGGCGGCAGCCGGAATCGAACCGGCGAATAGCGGTTTTGCAGACCGCCGCCTTAGCCACTTGGCTATGCCGCCTCCCAGCAGCGACCGTAGGGCAGCCGCACTGCCCGCCTCAGCCCCCGCCCCCCTCCCTGTGGGGGAGGGGAGCAAGGCACCACCACCGCTCAGTTGCGGAACGCCGCGGCATCCCCGCAGGCTAGGAGGCCTGGGGTGCTCAAACAGAAGGGCGAGCCGGGCCTGGGCCCGCCTCGCCCGGTAGGTCGTATGGAGCGGAAGAAGGGGATCGAACCCTCGAC
>CALFVE010000246.1 GCA_937928475.1 uncultured bacterium
ATAGGTGCGCTGGACCCGGCCAACCGGCGGGAGGACAGAAGCGGCGGCGCCGCCGGCATCGCGAAGCGTTCTGACTTCTACCTCTCCAATACAATCTAGCCCGGAGGGGCTGGATGGTGAGTCCTCCCGAGTGCGGGAGGCGCCTCTGTCCTGTTCCCCGGCCTGAGTCTGTGCTCTCCCTAGGAGGGACTGCGCGTGAAGACCCGAGAAGAATTGCGAGCCCTGCGCGAGCGCGCCCGGGCTGCCCTGGCCGTGCGCGACCAGCCCGGCAAGAGCCGGGTGGTGGTGGCGATGGGCACCTGCGGCATCGCCGCAGGCGCCCGGGAGGTCATGACCGCCTTGCTGGAGGAGTTGGCCCAACGCGGCCTAACGGAAGTAACCGTCTCCCAGACCGGCTGCATGGGGCTGTGCGACCGCGAGCCGATGGTCGAGGTACGTACTGCCAGCCTGCCGCCGGTCACCTACGGGCCTGTCACTCCCGCGCTCATGCGCCGCATCGTCGCGGAGCACCTCGTCAACGGCCGCGCGGTGCAGGAATGCGCGCTCACCGTCGGATCGGAGGCCGAGTGAATCATGGCTGCTGCCTGTCTATGTGCGGAGACGTACCCCAAGATTGAAGAGATTATCCAGGCGAAGGGCGCCACGCCGGACTCGCTGATTGAGATCCTCCACGCCGTTCAGGAAGAGATCGGCTACCTGCCCCAGCCGGTGCAGGAGTTCATCGCTGACCGGCTGGGCATCTCAGCCGGTACGGTGGAAGGCGTGGTGAGCTTCTACAGTTACTTCACCACCGTCCCGCGCGGGCGGCACACCATCAAGGTTTGCCAAGGCACGGCCTGCTACGTGCGCGGCGGCAAGCGCGTGCTGGAGGTAGTGGCCCATCACGCCGGGTGCGGCGTGGGCGAGACCAGCCCGGATATGAAGTACAGCCTGGAGGTAGTGCGCTGCATCGGGGCCTGCGGCCTCTCCCCGGTGATGACCGTGGACGAGGACGTCTACGAGCGGGTCAAGCCTACCAAGGTGGGAGAGCTCCTGGACAAGTACGAGTAGGGTACGGGGCGAGGTGTTTGCCGTACGCCGGAGGGGCCGGCTGAAGGTCAGGCTCCGCCTGGCCTGAAACCGGCCCGGCATGCCTGACCTCCTGCGCGTCACTTTGCCCGAGAGGCAACACAGACGCGGGCCGGTCTCCCCTCCCGCGGCTGCGTCGCGGCAGTCTCGGCCGGCCCCTCCGAGGGAGGCTCAAAGGGCGCGGGGACGGGGGCAGGGGGGAGCACGGAGGGGTACAACTTCCGACTTTCGACTTCTCACTTCCGTTACAAGGAGATTCCTGTCATGCCTACCTTTCGTTCTCACGTCCTGGTGTGCGCGGGGGCCAGTTGTGTCTCCTCCGGATGCCAGGCGGTTAGCGAGGCTTTGGAGCAGGCGCTGCATGATCTGGGCCTGGACAAGGAGGTCCAGATTGTCCGCACCGGCTGCATGGGCTCCTGCGACCTCGGGCCGGTGGCCGTGGTGTATCCGGAGGGCGTCTTCTACCAGAAATTGACTCCGGAAGACAGCCGCGCGATCGCCGAGGAGCATCTGCTCAAGGGGCGGCCTGTCCGTCGGCTGATGTACGTGCCCAGCGAGGGCGGCGAGCCGGAAGCGGAAATCGAGAAGATACCTTTCTTCTCCTTGCAGCAAAAGATTGTTCTGCGCAACTGCGGCGAGATTGACCCCGGCAACATCGAGGAGTACATCGCCCGCGACGGTTACGAGGCTCTGGCCCGTGTGCTTACGGAGATGACTCCCGAGGAGGTCATCGCCACGGTCAAGGCCTCCGGCCTGCGCGGGCGCGGCGGCGGCGGCTTCCCCACCGGCCTCAAGTGGGAACTGACTGCCCAGGCGCCCGGCGAGGTCAAGTACGTGGTCTGCAATGCCGACGAGGGCGACCCCGGCGCTTTCATGGATCGCAGCGTCTTGGAGGGCGATCCCCACAGCATCATCGAGGCCATGACCATCGCCGGCTATGCCATCGGCGCACACAAAGGCTACATCTACGTGCGCGCTGAGTACCCGCTGGCCATCGCCCGGCTGGGGGTCGCTTTGCAGCAAGCGCGCGAATACGGCCTGCTGGGTCCGGACCTTTTCGGCTCCGGCTTTGACTTTGACCTGGAGCTTCGCATGGGGGCCGGAGCCTTCGTCTGCGGCGAAGAGACCGCGCTGATGGCTTCCATCGAGGGCAAGCGTGGGGAGCCGCGCCCGCGCCCGCCGTTCCCCGCGCAGTCGGGCCTCTGGGGCAAGCCCACGCTGCTCAACAACGTAGAGACCTACGCCAACATCCCCCCGATCATCTTGAAGGGGCCGGAGTGGTTTGCCTCCTTCGGCACCGAGACCAGCAAGGGCACCAAGGTCTTTGCCCTGGCCGGGCACGTCAACAATACCGGCCTGGTGGAAGTGCCGATGGGGACTCCCCTCGGACGCATCATCTACGATATCGGCGGCGGCATTCGCGGCGGGAAGGCCTTCAAGGCGGCGCAGACCGGCGGGCCCTCGGGCGGATGCATCCCCCGCGAGTACCTCAACACTCCGGTGGACTACGAAAGCCTGAAGGAACTCGGCTCCATCATGGGCTCAGGGGGCCTCATCGTGATGGACGAGTCTACCTGCATGGTGGACCTGGCCCGCTTCTTCCTGGAGTTTGTGCAGGACGAGTCCTGCGGCAAGTGCCCGCCCTGCCGCATCGGCACCAAGCGGATGCTGGAGATCCTGGAGCGCATCTGCGCCGGCGAAGGGCGGGAGGGGGATATTGAACTGCTGGAGGATTTGGGCGAGCAAATCCGGGCAACCTCCCTATGCGGCCTGGGCCAGACCGCGCCCAATCCGGTGCTCAGCACCCTGCGCTACTTCCGCGAGGAGTACGAGGAGCACATCCGCGACAAGCGCTGCCGAGCTGGGAGCTGTGCCGAGATCATGAAGGCGCCCTGCGAGCACGCCTGCCCGGCCGGCGTGGATGTGCCCGCCTACGTCAATCTGATGGCGGAAGGGCGCCTGGACGAGGCCTACGCGGTTATCCGCGACGCCAACCCCTTCCCTTCGGTATGTGGACGGGTCTGCACCGCGTACTGCGAAACCAAGTGCCGCCGCGCCCAACTCGACGCGCCGGTGGCCATCCGCCTGCTCAAGCGCGCTGCTGCCGACCACCGTACCACCACTTGGCAGCCTCCCCTGGCCCCGGCGCGCCACCGGCGCGTCGCCATCATCGGCAGCGGTCCTGCCGGGCTGACCGCAGCCTATGACTTGGTGCGCAACGGCTATGAGGTCACGGTATTCGAGAAAGAGGCGATCCCCGGCGGGATGATGGCCCTGGGCATCCCTGACTACCGCCTGCCTCAGGAGGTCCTGCAGCGTGAGATTCAGGACATTCTCGACTTAGGGGTCACGCTGAAGACCGGCGTCGAGTTCGGCAAGGACATCACGCTGGAATCGCTGGAGCAGGAAGGCTACCAGGCGGTGTTCCTGGCGATCGGCTGCCAGGTGGGGATTCCGCTGGACTGCCCGGGCGCGGAGGCTGCCGGCGTGCTGGACGCAGTGCAGTTCTTGCGCGAAATTGCGCTGGGAGGGCGGCCAGAGGTCGGCCCACGGGTCGCGGTTATCGGCGGCGGCGACACCGCGATTGACTCGGCTCGCTCCGCCTTGCGTCTGGGCGCCAGCGAGGTGCACCTGGTCTACCGCCGCACCCGCGAGGAGATGCCCGCCCATGGGGAGGAGATCGAGGAGGCGATGCACGAGGGCGTGCGCTTCCACTTCTTGGCGGCCCCCAAAGAGATCGCCACAGACAGGGGTTGGGTGACAGGGATAGTCTGCCAGCAGATGCAACTGGGGGACTTCGACCGCAGCGGCCGGCGGCGACCGGAGCCGGTGGAGGGCGCGGACTTCTTCCTGCCGGCGGACACGGTGATCGCCGCTATCGGCCAGCGGTTGGACGCCTCTTGCGTCTGCGTCCCCACCGAGCGCGGCAAGATCTGCGCTGACCCGCGGACCCTGGCTACCGAGAAGCCGAACGTATTCGCCGGCGGGGACGCCACCGAAGGGCCGATGACGGTGGTGGACGCCATCGCCGACGGTCACCGTGCCGCCCGGGCGATTCATGCCTACCTGTCGGGCGAACCACTGCCGCCGCCTCGCAAGCGACCGAAGACGCGCGTAGACGCCGGCGTTATGGCCGCGGTGGAGGCAGCCCAGGAGGAGGAACGGCCTCCCGCTCAGGTGCCGAAGATCGCGGAGGCGGCGCGGCTGGGCGGCTTCGCCGAGGTAGAACTGGGCTTCTCGGTGCCGGTGGCCTGCCGCGAGGCGGCGCGCTGCCTGCACTGCGATTACGTGCTGGTCGAGGAGACCCAGGAGGAACCACTGCCCCGCGCGTCCCGCTAACGCCCGGTGGGGAAGACTGAAACGGCGCACGGATTCCAGGAGGACAATACTGATGTCTGAGTTCACCATAACCATCAATAACCGTGAAGTGCCGGCCGGCGAGGGAATGACCGTCCTACAAGCCGCGCAGCAAGCGGGCATCCGCATCCCCACCCTCTGTTACCACCCGGACCTCCCCCCCCTGGGCGCTTGCCGGGTGTGCCTCGTAGAGATCGAGGGCGAGCGAGCGTTGCAGCCCTCTTGTTCCTTCCCGGTGCGACCTGGCATGGTGGTGCAGACCCATTCCCCCAAGGTGCGCAAGGCCCGCCGGACGGTGGTCGAACTGCTGCTCTCCGACCATCCCTCCGACTGCACCGTCTGCGCCCGCAACGGGTCGTGCGAACTGCAGGCGCTGGCGGAGGAACTGGGCATCCGCGAGGTGCGGGTGCGCGTGGAGCCACGCGGCCTGCCGGTGGACGACTCCAGCCTGGCCGTAGTCCGCGACCCCGACAAGTGCATCCTCTGCCGCCGCTGCTTACAGACCTGTGAGCAGATTCAGGCAGTCGCCGGCCTGCGCCTCAAAGGGCGGGGCTATGACAGCATCGTGGGGGCGCCCTTTGACACCCCGCTGGGCCATGCCCTTTGCGTCAACTGCGGCCAGTGCATCAACCGCTGCCCCACTGGGGCCCTGGTGGAAAAGACCCAGATCCCGGAGGTTTGGGCGGCGCTGGAGGACCCCCAGATTTTCACGGTGGTGCAGACCGCGCCGGCGGTTCGCGTCGCCTTGGGCGAGGCGCTGGGCATGCCCCCCGGCGAGATCGTCACCGGCAAGATGACCTCTGCTCTGCGCGCGCTCGGCTTCGACCGGGTCTTCGACACCGACTTCACGGCCGACCTGACCATCATGGAGGAAGGCCACGAACTGATCCACCGGCTGCAGCACGGCGGCCCCCTGCCCATGCTCACCTCCTGCAGCCCCGGCTGGATCAAGTTCCTGGAGCATTTCTGTCCGCAACTTATTCCGAACGTTTCCACCTGCAAGTCGCCGCAGCAGATGTTCGGCGCCCTTGCCAAGACCTATTTCGCTGAGGTCGCGGGGGTCGACCCGGCCAAGATGCGGGTAGTTTCCATCATGCCGTGCACCGCCAAGAAGTTCGAGGCCGCTCGCCCCGAGATGTGCGCTTCTGGCTTCCGAGACGTGGACTACGTCCTGACTACCCGCGAGTTGGCTCAGATGATCAAGGAGATGGGGATTGACTTCGCGAACTTGCCGGACAGCGACTACGACGACCCGCTGGGGGAGTCTACCGGCGCGGCCGTCATCTTCGGGGCCACCGGCGGAGTGATGGAGGCGGCCCTGCGCACCGCGTACGAAGTGATCACCGGCGAACGCCTGGAAAACGTGGACATCACCCCGGTGCGCGGCATGGAGGGAATCAAAGAGGCCACCGTCAAGATAGGCGACCTGGAACTGAAGGCGGCGGTGGCGCATGGCCTGGCCAACGCCGCGCAACTGCTGGACAAGATCGTGGCTGGGGCGGCCGATTATCACTTCGTGGAGATCATGGCCTGTCCTGGCGGATGTCTGGGCGGTGGCGGTCAGCCGCTGCCCACCTCGCCGGAGATTCGCCTCCAGCGGGCGGAGGCCATCTACCAGGCGGATCGCGAACTGCCCATCCGCCGCTCTCACGAGAATCCTTCCATCCAGGAACTCTACGCCCGCTTCCTGGGCGAGCCGCTGAGCGAGAGAGCGCACCACCTGCTACACACGGAATACACGCCGCGCACCAAGCAGGCGGTGCAGGTGGAATAGCGCGCGCCCGCGGCGAGGGTGGCGCACCGCACTGGACCACTCCCTAGACCGGCGCGCCTCTCGATGCGAGGACCGGCTCTTTACGGAGCGGCCGGCTACCGCCCAGGGGCGGGCCACTGCGGAGGGACCGGCTGAAGGCCAGGCGCAGCCTGGCCTGAAACCGGCCCGTGCGCCTAGTGCCTGCATAGCGTATACCAGTGGCGTCCCGATGGGCTCCGGTCCATAGCGAGTTGCGAGCCGCCGTTACTTTCTTTCCTCGACCCCTCCCACTCCGGGAGGGGTGCCCTGAGCGCAGCAAAGGGCGGGGTAGGTCTGTTGGCGACGCGGGTGAACGCCAGGGGGGCCCCCGCTCGCCCCTCGCTGGGCTCGGGGCACTCGCCCCCGCCGGCGGGGGCGAGAGTGCGGAGCAGACGAGAAACAGACGCCGTGCGCTTACAGGCGGGAGGCAAGCAGCATGGCCGGCGACAACGAAAGGCAGACACCTCCCCGAGCCCCCAAGGTCCTCCTGGCGGACGACGACCCCGACTTCCTGGAGCAGCACCGGCTGATGCTGGAGGGCATGGGTTTTGTTGTGGTCACCGCCGACAGCAGCGAGGCGGCGCTGGCGGTCGCCGATCGCGAGAACCCCCAGGCCTTTGTTCTCGACCTGATGATGGAGCGCGCCGACTCCGGGGCCCGCCTCTCCCGCACGCTCCGCCGCGATCCCCGCTTCCAGCGCGTGCCCATTATCCTCCTTACCTCGGTAGCCGAGGAGATGGGCTTCGAGTTCCAGCGCAACCCGCGAGAGGTGCTGGACTGGATGAAGGCCGACGCCTGGTTCGACAAGCCGGCGCCCGTTTCCGAACTGGCTGCAACTTTGCGGCGGCTACTGGCGGAGCGCACGGCCCAACCCAGCGAAGAATCGCCGGCGCGCTGACAGGCAGCGACGTGCTCCTAACCGGCGGGGCCGATCCCCCGGCATCTGGGCCAGTGCGGCGAGAGCACGGATGACAACGCATACCGTCTTCACCCCTCGCCAGAGAATGCTCGCGGCCTACGAGGGCCGCTTCTCCGACTGTGTGCCGGTGGCCCCGGAGTTTTGGTGCTATCTCCCCGCCCGCCTGCTCGGCATCTCCATGATTGAACTCCAGCGCGACCTTCCCCACTGGCAGGCGCTGCAGGCCACCTTCCGGCACTACGGCTGCGAGGGCTGGGGTCTGGTCGGCCCCACCACGCACCCCGACTGGGGGCCCCGGGCCAAGAGCACCACCCGCTGGCTCAGCGCAGAGCGTCTGGAGGTCACCTACACCCTCACCCAAGGCGGGCGCACTCTGACTTCGCGAACTCTCATGGACGTGCGCGAGCCGGCCTGGCCGCTGGAGCGCTATATCAAGGACCTCGACACCGACTGGCCGATTTATGCAGAGGCCACGCTTCCTCCGGTCGAGGCCCTCGACTGGAGGCCCGTTCAACGTGCCCTCGAAGCGGTGGGCGAAGACTTCCTCCTCGAGGTCGCTATCGGTCCCACTTTCGTAGACTACGCGGGCAATGAGCGGGAGGGCGACTTGGCGCAGGTGGTGGTGGACTTGATGCGGCGCGAGGCCTTTTTCAGGGATCTCCAGGAGCGATATATCGCTCACCTGGTGGAAAAGACGCACGCGGCCTTCGCACACACCACCTGCCGTGTGGTTTATGTGAGCGGTTCCTGGTCGAATCTGTCCCTGCTCAGTCCGACCCTGTGGCGCCGGTGGGACCAACCAGTGCTGGCAGCGGTGGCGCAGGCGGCGCACAACTGCAGCGGCCTGCTGCACAGCCACGTGCACGGCAAGTGCCGGGCGCTGCTCCCGGAACTGGTGGAGATTGGGGTGGACTGCCTCTGTCCCTTCGAGCGTCCGCCGGGCGGGGACATCACCGACCTCCGCGAGGTGCGGGCGACGCTGGCTGAGCGCACCACTTTCAACGGCAATGTGCACACGGTGGAGACGCTCATTCGGGGCACGCCCGCCGAGGTGCAGCGCGAGGTGGAGGAGATTCTGGAGGCCTTCGCCGGCTCCCCGCGCGTCATCGTGGGCACCGGCGATCAGGTCGGCGCGGAAACGCCCGACGAGAACCTCTGGGCGATGATCGAGACCGCGCGCCGGTTGGGGAGAAGGAGCGGCACAACGACCTGAATCGGCCCTCCGCGTTTGCGGCGAGGGGAATACCCACCCGGCGTCGCTCGCTGGCGCTCGCGCCGCGGGCCTCCCCTCAGGAGAGGGAGGCAAGCAGAAATGGCTCGGAGGTCGGCCCCAACCGCGCCCATTCCGGCTGGACTTAGGCGGGAATCCCCAGGCTGCCGCGAGGGGACGACCGCTGGCGCCGGCCCGGCGTCGCCTGGTCAGTCAGCGGAGACGTCCTCCGGGCGGCGAGGGAATTCGTAGGTCGCTGCCACTGTCTTTCTGTCCGCGTCGAGCAGGCCGATACGTATAGCCCGATCATCCTCCTCCAGGACCGGTCGCCCACCGCTGGTCAGGGGGAACAGAACGACCGTGGTGACAAGCGTGCCCTCCTCCGTCTTGACAGGCTCGGGAGCGGGACGGTCCCAGGGGTAGGCGAAGCCCCCTTCTCCGAAGAGCGTCTCCATCTCCTGGTCGGAGGGCACTCGGCCCGGCACCTGCTCGCCATGACTGCCCAGCAGGCAGAGCCGCCGGGCGCCCGCCGCCGGGGTGGAGGCCAACAGCGACGCCTCCACTACCTCATGGCGGTTCCAGAGCCGGCGGGCCGCCTCGCGGGCCTCCTCCTCGGTTATGTCCTTCAGAACGTATTCCCCCACTAAGCGGCAAAGGCGCAAACGACGCGGCGCGTCTAGTACCTCCTGCCTCGAGAAGAATTCCAGCCACTGTCTCCGTTCGGGCGTCAGTGCCTCCCACCCGGCCTGCGCCAGGCGTGACTCGCGCAGGGGCAGCACCCACTCAAAGCGCAGTTCCGGCCCCTCGGCTGCCGACACGATGAGAGTGAGGCGGCGGGCCTCCGGGTCAAGCAGGCGCCGGCCCTGTTCATCAGCAGGTGGAAAGGCGAAATCATCACCCGCCACCGTCGCCACGACAGGGACGTCTTTCACTGATACTCCCAGGTCGTTGGCGAGCACCGCTCGCGGCTCGAAAGCGGGCGTCTCCGCCCCGAGAGAGTAGAAATCAAAGGCCAACCACCGTGATCTGGCCTCGGCGCAGCCCATGCGGTCAGGGTACTCACCCCACGAGGGGAGCGCGCGCTTCTCATAATCGCTCAGGACACGCAGCTGCACCTCGCCGAAGTTAGCATAGACGCGGTAGATCCTGTCCCCCTCACGCGCCCAGCGACCCAGGCTGAGGCAGGCCCCGGTGGCGGCCGCCGGGGCGCCGGCGCCGACAATTGCCTCCGCCTGTTGCTCGAGGGCTTCCGGGTCCTCGGCGGGGCCGCGCATCTGCAAGGCGAGGGCCAAGATAATCGGGAACGGCACCACGAAGTAGGGACGTTGCGCAGCACGGCGCAGTAGTTCCAGCGCTGAGTCTGCTTTCCCCTGGCGGAGTTCTTCCCCGGCCCGGATGCACAGGGCTTCAGCGAATCGGCCTCGGTGCTGGGGCGTAGCAATCTGGTCGTCCTCCTTCTCCGCCTCCTCATATTTCTCCTGACCGACCAGCGCCTTCACCAGGGACCCGCGGAGCCAGTCGCGGTCCCAGTCTTCCAGTTCCCCGGTGGCTAATCCTGCCCGGCAGAGCCTCTCACATTCGGCGTGACGGCCGAGCCTGTTCAGCACGCCGGCGAGGTTGCCTCGGGCTGCGACATGCCCGGGGTTCACCGCGAGCGCTTGCTGGTAATAGCGAACGGCCGCCTCCTGGTCATCCCGGTCGAACTGCCGCAAGACTCCCAGGGACACGAGCGGTTGGGGATCTGCGGGCGCCAGCCGGTGAGCCTCCAGCAGCAATCGCTCCGCGTCGTCGAGCCGGTCCTGGTTCCGGCGATCATCTGCCTCCTCTTGCAGCAGCGAGACCAAGGTATCGCGGTCCCACTCATCCGTGGACCCCAGTTCCAGGGCCTTGCGCAGCGCCTGGATGGCCTCTATGCGACGCGCTAGGTTCCGATAGACCTCGCCCAAAAAGGCCCAGACTTCCGCGTTGTTGGGCTGCAGGTCGCGGGCCTTGAGCATGGTCTCCAGGGCGTCGGTGTACTTTTCAGCATCGCGTTGATCGATGTAGCGGAGAATCAGAATCTGTACCCGCTCCTGCACCGTCTGCGCCCCCAGCGGACGGAGCAGCACGCCCGCCAAGAGCACGCACAAGACGACTCGCGCGGTCTTCATATGCCTCACCTCGCGGATGCGGTTATTTTCTACACCCTCGCGGGTGCAGATTGCGAGTCAGAAGCCGCAGGTGTCTGGCGCCTCTTCGCGGAGGGGCCGGCTGAAGGCCGGGCGCAGCCTGGCCTGAAAGCGGCCCGCACCGACTCGGCCGGTCCTTGCCGGGGCGCTAAACACGTATCAGAAGCCGCAATCTTCGCCCCGAGTCTAGTCCGAGTTCAGCCGAATAGAGACACTCTTACTGACCCCCAGCCTCCAGATAGGCTCTGAACATCGCCGGAGAGCAGTGCCGCTCCGCGTACTCTTTCGGGACAATGCGATAGCCGAGGTCTTCTATCCCCGCCACCTCCAGCGTCTTGAAGAACCGCTCGATGACCCGGTCGCGCACCGGATCCCCCGGCTTCAGCGTGCGAATCTGGACGTAATCCGGCCCCAGGCGCACGACTCGGACCCGCCGCAGCACCCGCTCGTCGTTCTGTACCAACTGCTCGGCTTCATCAAACAGCGCCTGGTATTCCTCCACGTATTCCGGCTTGAGCCACCAGCGGGTCGGGGAGCAGTGTGTCCAACTGGCAGAGAAGGGCGGGTCCCAGGGCGGCTTTTCGGTGTCATGCACGGGGGCGCGCTCATGGATGAGATTGATGTACCGGCGGATATGCCCAGCGGCGGCGCCGTACATTGCCTCCAGGTATTCCGTTAGCCCCTTCTCGACATCCCAGTCGGAGTTCCAAGCCAGTTTCGCCAGCAGATACCCCCGCAGGCCGTTGAGTTCCGCCGGGGGGCCCGGGTAACCCGGCTGCGCGAAGTAGCCGATCATGTGGTTGTTGACCAGGAAGCGGAGGTTCTCTTGGTACTTCAAGAGGCTGGGATGCGGCATGAGGCCGTGGTTGAGCGAACCCGGATAGTCCCAGACGAAAAGGTTGTCGGTCAGGGCCGCCCAACGCTGCATGTTTTTGGCGAAGGACTGCTGCTCATAGGGCTGGTCGTTGCGCCAGGCCAGATAATCGGCGTAGCAGAATCCCTCTTTCTCGTAACTGAAGATCGAACAGCAAGCGAAGGTGCATAACTCGATGATCACGTTAGGACGGGGCTTGAGGTCTTTCGGCGCCTTCTCGCTGTAAGCGTAAGCGAAAGTCATGATATAGCGGTCTGGGAACTCCTCTTTGACCTCGTCCGCCACCCGATTGATGAAGGTGAGCAGCGAGCCCTGCGGGCTGCCCTGCTGGTCGTCGAGGGCCTGGCAATGGGGGCAGCGGCAATAGCCGTCGTTGTCGTTCTGGGAGACGTGGAACACGCGCGCGTCCGGCTCCGCCCGCATCCACTGCTTCACGTTCTCAATCATAATCGCTTGGATTTTGGGGTTGGTGAGGCACGGCTGAGTCGCCTGGCGCTTGCCGTCCACCAGCGCGTAGTATTCGGGGTGGTCCTTGAAATACTTGTTGGGATCCAGCAGGTAGTTGAAGGTATGGCAGCGGCGCGAGGCCAGGATGAACTTGCCCCCGTGAGTCTCCGAAAGTGGGCAGTCGGGTCCGTTCACCTTGTTGCGCGCCGCCAGGTTGGCGTCATACCGGTAGTTCCCCCAGTCAATCTGCCGCAGCCGCAGCGCCGGGACCTGAGTGTCGTTGATCTCGCCCAGGATGATGGTGGGCCGCTTGGGGATCACGCTCACCGTCGAGTCATACCACCGGCAGCCTAGGTAGTCCTCCAGGAAGGTGTAGACGCCGTAGAGCGTCCCCCGGGGACGTCCCCCCGCGATGATGAGGTGCGGACCGAGCGTGCGGATGATGAAGCCTTCTTCCCCCAGTTTGCCGAAGTCCACGCTGAGGTTGTACTCCTCACACAGTTTGCGCACCCGGTCATTGATCCCTAGGATGATTTCGTGGCTGTGCACAGGTCGAATGGCGCCCGGCTCCTCGTATTGCAGGATGGGCAACTCCGCCCCCGAGATCTGCTGGAGAAAACTCTGTAGTTCCGAGGCAGCATGTTTCTCGGAGAGTATGGAGTACTTGGACGTCACGATGTACCAGTCACTCACCCCGTCCTTGACCAGCGTGGTTTCAGCCTCGGCCGCGTGGATCAGTAGGACCGACGCCAGACACACCACCATAACGATCGCCAATCGCGTCAAAAATTCCATCATGCTCTCCCCCTTATGCACTCATGTTCCCGGCCTGCGTCGAGCGGCGCGGTGAACACTCTGTTGCCACCACCGGCTGGCAGTGGCGGCGCCTCCCGATTGGCCGCGCACCCTTAACCGACCGGAGTCGGGAGCGAAGTTTGGACCTCGCTCCGGGAGTTATTCGGTGGCGGCAGCAAACCGTCCTGCCGAGGGGAGCGGCAGCGGCAGACTTGTCCGAACCGCGCTCCGACCGGCAGGCCCTCTCGAGAAAGCAAAAGGCCCTCCTGCCCAAAGGCAGAAGGGCCACCTTGTCTGCTATGGCGGGGCTGACGGGACTCGAACCCGCGACCTCCGGCTTGACAGGCCGGCACTCTGAAACCGACTGAGCTACAGCCCCGCAAGAGTAAAACACCCGCCCCCCCGGGGAGAGCGGTACACGGAGAATCTAACACAGCCGGCGGGGGTTGTCAAGCAGATGGGCGCGAGGGGCTGGCGTCCGGTCACCGGTCAGATGCGGCGAGGGCGCAATCTGGCCCGATGAATGAGGAAGGCGCTGAGCCGGTAGGCGATGAAGGCCAGGACGTACAGCCAGGTCAGCACGTAACCCCAGCGGACTCGGCGGGAGGTGACTGTGATGTCGTAGGCCTCGTGCACCGCGGTGAGCCGGAAGGTGGCGGTAGAGCCGGAGGTCTCCGCTTGCAGGCTGGGGCCGGCGGCCGGGGCCTCCGGGGCAGCCGACGGCGCTGCCGCCGGGCCGGGCGGGGTAGCCGCCGCCGGGGGAGTCGGGGCGGCGGCTGGCGGCGGCGCCGGGACGGGGGCAGGTGGTGAAACGGCAGCGGGTGGGGTCGAGGGCACAGCCGGGGCCTCCGCGGGGCCGGTCGGAACCGGAACAGAGGGAACCGCAGGCATCTCCGGCAGGGGCGCCGCCGGCCCCGGAGAGGGCGCGCTGGGAGCCGTCTCGACCGAAGGCGGAGCCGCCGGAACGGGCCCCGTCGGCGCCGCGGGTGCCCCGCTCGGGGTGGGAGCGGATTCCGAGGGCGGCGCCGGGAAGACCGGGGCCGGCGCAGGCGCGGCGGGAGCCGGCGCCGGAGGTGTCGCGGCAGGAGGTACAGTGGGCGGAGCCGGAGGCCCGGGGGCCTCTGTCTCACCGGTCGGCTTCGCCTTCGGCTCGGCCTTGCGGGGAAGGGCGCGGGCCTCTTGCACCCGGCCCGGCATGGTCACCTCATACTTGAAGACTGCCTTGCTGGGATCGGCCTTCTCCACCGCAGTCGCCGTCTCCCGGGGAATCTCGATGGTCTCCGTCCAGGTGTAGTAGGTAAACAGGCTCAGCGGGCGCGCAACGACGTCCTCATAGGTGAGTTTCGCGCCTTCCAACTGCTCGGCCGAGGCAACGATCACGCTACGCTGCCCACGCAGGCCCTCGGCGATGGGCGCTACGCGCTGGCGGTCGGCCTGGGGAAGCGCCAGACGTAAGTGCGGTAGGACATTCGACTGCCGCTCTTGCCAGAAGTCGGCGCTCACCTCCCGCTTGACCGAGCCGTCCAGATAGACGACCGTGCGCACCACGGTGGACTGGGACGACGAAAGCAGCAGAAAGGGAATCGCCGTGAACAGCACGAGTTTGGAGCGAGGAGGGGGACTCACAGGTTGGTTGCTCCCTCGGCAGCGGATCTCGCGGAGCCGCTTTTCTCAGGCAGAGCGGAGGTGGTCGCTTAGGCCGCCTCCGACTCGCCGCCTTCCGGCGAGGCTTCTTCCTGCGCCGCGCGGCGCGCCGCCCGTGCCGCCGCGTACAGCTGCCACCAGCGCAGGAGGAGCGCGCCCAGTAACAGATTAAACAGGAAGAGCACCGTCTTGGGGGCTTCCCCGTTCCAGACGAGCAGGCGGACCCGGCAGGGCGGCCAGTTCTCCAGCAGGAACCACAGAATGATGACAATCAGCAGCAGGTAGAGGAAGGTGCGCAGATTCCACTGCGGAAGCCGCAGGCGCGCGAAGGGCGCGACCACCCTGTCGCCCAGTCGGTGCCACCGGCTGGGTTTGCGGGCGGTCATGGCTCGCACCGGCGCTTCCGCCTCGGCCGCCGGAGGCCGCGCCTCGGCACCTGGTGCCCCCGCGGCGGGAGGCGGGGCCGCCGGCGGCGCCTCCGGCGCCACTGCTTCCTCCTCTTCCCCGGCCGCTAGGGCTTCCACATCAATGTCGAAATCGTCAGAGGGCATGCCGTTCCTCCCGGGCACGTGCGGCTGGTGAAGCCGCGCTAGCGGCACGTGATTATACGGGAGGCTATCGCAGCGCGTCAAGGACGCCGCCGCCCCCGCCGCCGGTTGACAGGGGCGGGGGTCTGTGCTATTCTGTGTCCGCTTGCCTCCCCGGCCTCGCGGGAGGCTATGACATTCTAGGGCGGAGGTTCCCCAGCAAGGTGCTATCACAGCGCGAGCAACTCGCCGAAGAGCAGTTCGAAGATCGCGTAATTCGCATAGACCGGACGCGCAAGACCGTCAAGGGGGGGCGCATCTCCTCGGCCCGCGTGGTCGTCGCCATCGGCGACGGCAAGGGGCAAGTTGGCCTGGGGGTAGGCAAGGCTCTGACCGTCCCCGACGCCATCAACAAGGCGATCAAGCAAGCCCGCAAGAACATTATTCGCGTTCCCCTGGATGGCTACACTATCCCTCATGAGGTCCAGGCGCAGGTGGGCGGCGCGGTGATCCTCCTTAAGCCCGCCTCGCGGGGCACCGGGATCATCGCTGGCGGCGCGACGCGCCAGCTCATCGAGGTCAGCGGCATCCGCGACATCCTCACCAAGTCGCTGGGCTCGGGCAACGTGTTCAACCGCGCCCAGGCCTGCTTCAAGGCGCTGCAAATGCTGCGCGACCCTCGCGAAATCGCGGAACTGCGGGGCACCACGGTTGAACAGTTGCTGGGCCGCACGGTTACCGACGCCTACGCCGCAGAGGCTGCCGCGCAGGAGCAAGCGGCGGAAGCCGCTGAGGGGGCAGCCGCTGCCGAGGCCCAATAGCCGAGGTGGCGGCCAGCGGCAGGTCGCTAGGCACGGCCCCGGTCGAGAGATCGGAGCCATTTGGTGCCTGTGGGTGGGGGTGCTACGCGGCCCGCGCCTGGGTTGCCGCCGGGGGCAAGACGATCTCAAAGGTGCTGCCCTGGCCCTCGACGCTAGTCAGGCGGATCTCCCCGCCGTGCATCTCCACAATGCGGCGCGCCATGTAGAGGCCCAGGCCCAGGCCCTCCTGACGGCCGCGCGCCAGGCGGTGCTGCGCCCCCCGGCTGAACTTGTCAAAGATAGCCTTCTGTTCCTGAGGGGCAATGCCCGGGCCCGTGTCGCTGACCCTGAGGGCGACTCCCTGTCCCCGCCGCAGGGCCCTGAGCGTGACTCGCCCGCCGTCCGGCGTAAACTTCACCGCATTCTCGGCCAGGTTGGTGAGCGCCATCTCCAGCCGGGTGGCGTCCGCCCAGACCAACGGCAGCCCCGGCTCCACGACCGAGGCGATTTCCAGGTCACGCCCCTCGGTACGGCGCCGCAGCAGTCGCTCCACCTGGGCCACCAGGTCACCAGCATCCACCGGTTCACACACCAGCGCCAGTGCGCCGCGCTCAAGATTGCTGGCGTCCAAGAGTTTGCTGACGAGGCCACTAAGTCGGGCAGTCTCAGCGTTGAGGGCGGCCAACGCCTGGGCGGTCTGCTCCTCGTCGAGTTCCGGCCCCAGCGTGTCCAGCACCTGGGCCACGGCGCGTAGCGTGGCCAGCGGCGAGCGGAGTTCGTGAGAGACGATAGCGATGCCCTCTTCCTTCATCCGGGCAGCGCGCAGTAGGTCGGTCACGTCTTCCACCACGACTACCCAGCCCAGCGGCTGCCGGGCCCCCGGCGGGAAGGGAACCGTGGACACCCGCAGGTCCCGGGCCGGCTCTCCGGCAATCTCCACCAATCGGCCCTCCGTGGCCTCCCCCGAGGCCGGCCTGAGCACCTCGGCCAGTACCGCCCGCAAGCTATCTCCGGCCTTCCCTTCCGGCAGGGCGCAGACCGAGCAGCCCAGAATCTGCGCCTCCTCCAGGCCCACCATCTCCACCAAGCGCGGATTGACGAGCGCGATCTGCCCGCCTTCCTCCACCAGTACCACGCCTTCCGTGAGATGCGAGACGATGCTTTCGTTGGTCTGCCGCTCGCGCTCCAAGACCGCAGTCAGCGCGTAGCCGAGCCAGCCGACGGCCACCGCGGAGATTACTTGTGCGGCCAGCACATAGGCCGTTTGCAGATCCAGGCCGTGCGCCACCGCGACCGCAGCGAACCAGGCGACGACCACGCCGGTGGTCAGCGGCAGGGCCAGAGGCAGAGACCCGAAGAAGATGCCGGCCAGCAAGATGAGAGTGATCAGAAGGGAGTTGAAGGGGCTGGTGAAGCCGCCGGTGCCAGCCAGGAAGGGCAGGAGCCAGGCGATGTCGCCGACCAGGGTGAAGGCGGCGGCAGGGGCCTCCTGCCCCCGGGCCTGCAACTGCTCCCAATCCACAAAGAAGCGATTAACCAAGGTGAAGAAAGCCGCGAGGCCCAGGGCGAACCAGGCGAGCGAGGTACGAGGCAGCGTCTCCTCCGGCGCCGCCAGCAGAAACAGCGCCGAAAAGGAGATTAGCACCGTTCGTACCTTATCGGCTTGACGGACCAGGCACAACTCTCGTTTGCGGAAAGGTGACGATACTGGCATGGTTCCAGAGCGATTGCCGGCAGAGGCGTGGGGGACACCCTCCCGCTGGGTGCAGGGACGACGCAGCCCGGCGCAGGCCTGTGCTGACTACATCGGCTGCTTGTGCCCAAAACCAAAGGGGGCTGCAAGGATTCGGGAGGTGAGAGACAGAAGCACGCCGAAATTGCGGGCAACGAGTTGGGCCCAGTTCCGCCAGGAGGTTCGCACCGTGTCCAGATTGGTCACCGTCGCCAGTGTCTCCCACTCTCCCAGCAGCGATCGCGAGGAACTGCTCAAGCAGGCCGCGCACTATGTCTGGCGGGCGGTGCGCCAGGGCGCCGACATTGTCGCCTTCCCCGAGGTCTACCCCCACCTGCACACGCCGCTCGAGCAGTGGCCGGAGGTCGCCGAGCAAGTCCCCGGCGAGACGGTCCAGCGCATGGCGGAAGTCGCCGCCCACCACCATTGCTACCTCGTCTGGCCACTGGTCGAGCGTCGCGGAGATCGCCTGTACAACAGCGCAGTAGTGATTGACCGGGAGGGCCAAGTCGCGGGAACCTACAGCAAGATGTACCTGACCATTGGCGAGATGGAGGCCGGTCTCCTGCCGGGTACGGAGCCGACGGTGGTGGAGACCGACTTCGGGAAGATCGGCATGGCCATCTGCTTCGACATGAACTGGCGGCCGGTCTGGGAGGGACTGAAGGCGAACGGCGCAGAGGTCGTCTTCTTTTGCTCCATGTACCGAGGCAGCCGGCAGATGCAGGAGCGGGCCTTTGAGTTCGGCTACTACGTCGTCTCGGCGATCAGCGGGGAGTTGGGGCAGATCGTGGACATGACCGGGCGCGTGCTGAAGACCTCCCACCAGGACGTGGTCATTACGCAGGAGTTGAACCTCAATCGCCGGATGCTGCACCTGGACTACAACTGGGAGAAACTGGACGCTCTGCTGGAGAAGTACGGCGCGGACCTGACCTTCGATCTGACCGCTCCGGAGGGGCGCTTTGCCCTGGGCAGTCGGCGGCCGGGGCTGAGCGTCGAGGATGTGATTGACGAGTTCGGCCTGGAGCGCCTGGAGGACTACTGGGCGCGGGTGCTGAAGATGCGGGCGGAGAAACTGCGGGAGGCGGGCGAATAGGCGCCGAGTGGTGTCCCCAGGGGGTGGTGCGGAGGCTCTGTCCCTTCCGCGTAGGACAGGCTTCCAGCCTGCCTTGCGCTTCGCCTCCGAATGTGGGGGCGCAGGCTGGAAGCCTGCGCCACGCGGA
>CALFVE010000247.1 GCA_937928475.1 uncultured bacterium
GCCTTCTCCAGCCGGCGCAGGCCCGGCGTCGTCTTGCGCGTATCCACGATGACCGCGCCGGTTCCCGCCACCGCCTCTACGTAGCGGCGCGTCAGAGTGGCGATCCCGCAGAGCCGCTGGAGAAAGTTAAGCGCAGTGCGCTCGGCGGTCAGGAGATCTCTCGCTGGCCCCGCCATTTCGACCAGACGCTCGCCGCCGGCAAAGGTCTCGCCGTCGGTCAGCCGGGGCTCAAAGGCGATGGCGGGATTGACCTGCCGAAAGACCTCCTCGGCCGCCGCCAGGCCGGCCAGCACGCCTGGCTCGCGCGCCTCCACGCGCGCCCGCGCTGACCGGTGCGCAGGTACGCAGGCTGCCGAGGTAACGTCCCCCGGCCCGAGGTCCTCCTCGAGCGCGCGCCGCACCAACTCGGAAAGCCACAGGTCGCCGGCCATCAGGGACGCTTCTCGACAATCTCATTGTTGGGGCCTAAGGCAACGAAGGCGGGACGCAGCGCACCGGCCTCTGCCTCCTCGGCCAGGCCGAAGGCGAGAATATGCACGCGGTCGCCCACCATGCCGCGCCGAGCCGCCGGACCGTTGAGGCAGACGGTTCCGCTACCCGCCGGACCTTCAATCACGTAGGTCTCCAGCCGTTCCCCGTTGTTCAAGTTAACCACCAACACGACCTCACCGGGGAGCAGCGCCGCCGCCCGGATGATCTCGGCATCCAGGGTGATGCTCCCCTCGTACTCCAGTTCCGTCTGGGTGATGGTCGCGTTCTGTATCTTGGACCGCAGCATCTGCCGCAGCATAGCCAAGCGCCTCATTCGACGACAAGGTTGTCTATCAGTCGGGTTTCCCCCAGGAAGGCCGCCGCCAGCAGCACCGCGGGCCGGCCGGCCTGCGGATGCGGCGCTAGCGTTTCGGGATCGGCCGCCTCCACATATTGTACACGAAAGCGCGGCTCGGAGACCAGCACTTCCTGGGCGCGTCTCACCGCTTCCTCGCCGGTTCCCCCGCGGCGCAGCACCTCTGCACCGGCCCGCAGGGCCTGGTAGAGGCGCGGAGCCACCGTGCGCTCCTCCGCGGACAGGTAGCGGTTGCGCGAACTCATCGCCAGGCCGTCCGCCTCGCGTACCGTGGGACAGCCGACCACTTCCACGGGCAGATTTAGGTCGGCGACCATCCGCCGGACTACCACCAGTTGCTGATAGTCTTTCTGCCCGAAATAGGCGCGCTCCGGCTGCACAATCCCTAGGAGTTTGCAGACCACGGTGGCCACGCCGTCGAAATGTCCAGGCCGGAAGAGGCCCTCCATCCTCTCTGTTACCCCGGCCACGTGCACAGTGGTGGCGAAGCCCTCCGGGTACATCTCCTCGATCGGCGGGGCAAAGACCAGGTCCACGCCGGCCTCCCTACACAGCGCGCAATCGGCCTCCAGGGTGCGCGGGTACTTAGCAAAGTCCTCTTGAGGGCCAAACTGAGTGGGATTCACGAAGATGCTGACCACCACGAACCCGTCGCGACGCCGGGCGGCTTCTATCAGGGATAGATGCCCGGCGTGCAAGGCCCCCATGGTGGGCACAAAGCCGATGCTGCGCCCTTGTGCGCGCGCCTCGGTGACCGCTTGCCTGGTTTCTCTAACCGTATGGACCAGTCGC
This sequence comes from uncultured bacterium, assembly GCA_937928475.1. Taxonomy (GTDB): domain Bacteria; phylum Armatimonadota; class Zipacnadia; order Zipacnadales; family Zipacnadaceae; genus Zipacnadum. The sequence goes on from CALFVE010000247.1 coordinate 1,640, forward strand.
ATCTTGAGCCTCACCCCCCCGGCCCCCTCTCCCACGCCCTCGCTACGCTCGGGCTGGGGAGAGGGGGAGACGTCATCCTTTGTGCTCCCCTTCTCTTGCCCTTCCGCCGTCGCTTCGCCACTGTCGGCCGGCACGCCTAGGCGCCGCCCCTACCTCCCCGGTTCCGTCGTGCTTCCTTTGTGCTTCCTCTGCGCTTCCTCCGCGCTTCCGTTGCGCTACCCTCACCGCTGCCACCATTCCCGCGGGCTGCCCATGCTCCCGATGGCCCAGCCGACCAGCGCGCTTTCCCACAGCAAGTTGAGGCCGAACCACCAAAAGACGAGCCCGCCCCCCATGCTCCAGCCAATCACCCCGCCGAGGACGAGCAGAGCGCCCAGGTAGGCCAGGGGCGTCGGCGACAGTTCGCCTTTGAGCCAGACTGCCCACGCGTAGATTAGCGCGCCCAGCCAAGCACTGGCCACCCCCGCCAGCAGCAGGTACAGCCACAGGGGAAAGTCCTCCAGCGGGCCGACCTCGGTCAGTTCCTGATCGAAGGTGCGAATGGCGCCGGAGGCCGCCAGGCTCCCAGCCCCCAGAAACCCGGCCGCCGCCACCAGCAAGAGGTCGAAGGGATTAAGCCCGAACCAGTCAAAGCGTTCAGGCACCCAGCGGATGCCCACTGCCGCGGCCAGGGCGAGCACGATCCCCCCGACGGCCGTCGGCCACAGCACCGGGGTCGGCGGTGCCAGCCAGATCTGCCGAGGCCGGGCCAGCGCCGCGGCCTTCCCGGTGTCCTCGCCACCAACTGCAGGCGGCGCCTGGGCGGCCCGGCGCAGCATATCTTCAGCCAGCGCGCGGTTGCCCTCGAACCGGTAGATGTCGGCCAGGAGCACAAAGACTTCTCGCGCCTCCACGCCCTCGTCCAGCAAACGGGCGCAGATCGCCTTGGCCTCGTCGTTCTCTCCCCGCCGGAAGCGCTCTCGCGCCTCCCGCAGCAGCCGCCATACCGGCTGGGACGCTTCGCCCTCTGGAACTGATCCCTTGCCCTGTGTTTCAGGACCGTTCACAATCCCCACTCCCTGCCCTTCCCCTGCGCTTCCACCACTCACCACTCTCCCCCCACCTTCTGCACCTTCCACCTTCCACCTGCCACTTCCCCCTCAATAACTCAGCAGCACATTGAAGTACCCCGTGTACGCGCTGATCGCGATGAACAGCACCATGATCCCCGCGATGACTGTTGCAATGGGCACGATCAGCGTAGACATGCGCCGGATGCTGCTGCTGGAGGCCTCCTCAAAATGCTCGGCGACGCGGCTCATCATGGCGTCAATGTTCCCCGTCTGCTCGCCGGTCCTCAACATGTTCAGGGCCATGTCGTCCATGTGCGGCACCGTGGCCAGCACCGCGGCAACCCCTTTGCCGGCCTCCAGTTGGGGCACGGCCGCTTTCATCGGCTCGCGCAGGGCGGCGTTCCCGGTCAAATCGGCGGAGAGCGCCACCGCCTGGGGGAGGCTGACTCCCGAGCCGTACAGAGCCGCCAGCGCCCGGCTGAAACGGGCTAGTGCCAGTCGCCGGAAGACTGGCCCGAACACCGGCACGCTCAGTTTCAGCGCATCTACGCTCCGGGCCATCTCCCGGCTGGACAGGATCATGTACCGGATGAAATAATAGAGGCCCACGGCCAGGGCGACCAGCACCGCCAGCCTGAGCAGGCCGCCGAGCAGCACTACGAACCCTTTCAGCAGGCTCCCGCCGGGCCCGAAGTAGGCCAGCAGCGCGGGCAAAAGGGTAGGGAAGGCCAAGATGAAGACGAAGAGCACCTTGGGGTAGAAGGTCTCGCGGCTGATCATCTGCCGCAAGGAGTACTCCTGCTCCAGGTAGGTGGCGATCTGTCCCAGGAGGCGATCCAGCCGGCCCGACTGCTCGCCGGCCTGCACCATCGCGACCTCCACGGGGGTGAAGACGTCGCTGTAGCGGGCCATGACCTCGCTGAAGGGCTTACCCCGGCGCGTGGAAGCGGCGGCTTCGATGACGGCCATGTGCAGGCGGCCCGGCGGCACCCGGTCGCGCAGGGCCCCCAGCGACTCGCCAATGCTCATCCCCGCCTCCACCATGGTGGCGAGTTCGCGGAAGAAGGTCGCCTTGCGCTCGATCTGGGTGAGTTTGAGCATAGTAGCGCAGGCTTCCGAGCCTGTGTCAGGAGCGCAGGCTTACCGGCCGGTCTCCGCGTGGCGCAGGCTGCCAGCCTGTGTCGGTAGCACAGGCTTCCAAGCCTGCGACTTCCCGCAAAGCCGGCCCTTCATGCCCCTGCAGCACCTGCCCCCGACTCGCCCCCGCCCTAGCGGGGGAGAGGGCCGTCATCATACCGCAGGCGTGCATCGTCTGCAACGACAGCGCAAGGGGTGTCCTGAGTCGCTCTCCGACGTTCCTGAAGATCAAGCACCAGGGTAGCCGGGCAGAGGCACCCTTGGGATAACCCCAGATGCCCAGGCGCTTGCGGTTCTGACAGGAGAGGCGCTTGGGCGGGCAGAGGTGGGGCGGCGAGAGCCGCCGGGCCAAGTCCAAAGCCAAGTAAGAACGCGCCCTGCCGGGTTCACTTCAGCAGTCGGATGAACTCCTCCACGGTAAGCCCCGCGTCACGGATAATGCCGCGCAGGGTCCCGGGTTTCAGGTCGCGGCCTCCATGCACCGGCACCGAAACTCGCCGCCGTGTGTCCGGGTGAAGCATGATGTGGTGACTGCCCTCTACCCCGTCGAGGAGAAAACCGCCGCGCTCCAGGGCCCGGAGGGCTTCGCGCCCGTTCACCACCGGGAGACTAGGCAACCGGCGCCGCCTCCTCCAGCGGCACGGTCACCCGGTACACCAAGGCCTCCAGGGCCTCGCCCAGACCGAAGGGGAACTCGCTCACGTCCTCCGGGATGGCCTCCCCATGCTTGCGCAGGGACTTGACATAGCCGCGAATGGCTTCTCGCGCCATGTCCAGACACTCCGGCACCGTTTCCCCCTGTGTGTGACATCCGCGCAGGGCAGGGACCGACACCGAGAAGCCTCCTACCTCCTCGCGCAGTAGCACCACCGTGTAAGTCAAGACCATGGCGGCATTCCTCCTGTTGGGCACATCGTACTCCCGCGTACTCGTGAAGATCAAGCGGTAGTGATGATGGTCATTCGCCACAAACACCTCCGGGTAGCCCCAGATGCCCGGGCGCTTGCGCTTCCGGCGCCCGAGGCACTCGCCCGGAAAAAGGTAGGCCCGCGAGAGCCGCCGGGTTTCACGTCGCCCGGATTTCCTCTAGCCTCACCATCCGCCCCTCGGCGGCGGAGCGGTCGGCGGCGAAGACCACCTCGTGGGTGCGCACCGCATAGTCGAGGTTGATCGGGTGCTCGCGGCCGGTGCGGATGCACTCCACCAGTTCGTCAATCTCGTCCTGGTAGGGGTGGTGCGTTACGTCTCCGCTGTCCAGGAGAATGGTGGGGATGGTCGCCATGCCCTTCTGCCCGCCCAGTTTGGTGGAGAAGAACTGGTTGTCGCGGATAGTGCCTGCCTCGCCGTGAATCTCGAAGGGGAAGTAGTACGGCCCCCGGTACTCGATGCTGGCCGCGCACTTGCCCACCGCCCCGCTAGCAAAGCGCATGATCGTTACGGAGTTCGGGGGGTAGGCGTACTGGAGCGGGTTGTTGGGGCTGGTGCAGGCGTAGGAGGCGACCTCCACCACCTCCGAGCCGGCCAGGTACATCACCAGGTCGAGAGCGTGAATTCCCGCCGAGAGCAAGGCGCTGCCACCTTCTTCCACGGTGACGTTCCAGGCCCACTGCTTGTACCAGGGACCGATGCCGTGGTAGTAGTCGCTCTCCAGGTAGTAGACTTCTCCGATCAGGCCCTGGTCAATCAGGTTCTTGATGGTGATGACTTCCGGGTTGTAGTGGCACTCCAGGCACACGGCTGTCTTCACGCCGGCTGCCGCCACTTCCCGCTGCAGGCGACGCAAGCCGGGCAGGTTCAGAGCGATGGGCTTCTCCAAGCAAATGTGCTTGCCGGCGCGGGCGGCGGCGATCGCCTGCTCCACGTGGCAACTGGGCGGGGAGGTAATGGAGACGACTTGGATATCAGGATTAGCCAAGACCTCGTCCACGCTCGCGCAGACCTCCACCCCTTCCACTTCGGTCTCCGCGCTAAGTTCTGCCAGTTTGGCCCGCGCTCCCTCACAGGTCCGGCTACAGACGGACAGCACGCGCGTGTGGGGGTTGTTCTGATAGGCCTTGAAATGCTCTCCCGCCGCCCAGCCCATCCCGATTACAGCGGCGCCGATGGTTTCGCTCATGGCTCAGACCTCCTTCGCAAGGGCGCTATTCTGTGTCCAAGTCCGGGGGACCGGCGGCACCGCCTGTCCTACCGGAAACGAATCTCGGCGGGTAGCGGCTACTTCACCGTAACGACCGCCTCCGCACGCGCGCCGGAGGACAGTTCCTTGACGCGAATCCGCCACTGCCCGGTAGGATCGTTGCGGGCCGGGTAGATAAAGCCCCGCCAGAGGCCCTCGTCGGTCGCATGCGCCCCGGTGATCTCTGGCCAGACGCCCCGAGGCGTAACTACCTCCACCGCCAGCGGCTGCGTGCCGGCTAGCGGTTTGCCGCTTTGCCCCAGCACAGTGATCTCCAGGGGCGTCCTTTCCCCCCGTCGAACCTCGCC
>CALFVE010000248.1 GCA_937928475.1 uncultured bacterium
GGATGTGGCCCGGGTAGTAGATACCCACTGGGAGCGGCGCAGCGGCTACCACATGCTCACGCACGCCCCCGGCAGCGCCGGCCAGATCATCCCTTCCCTGGAGGTGGCTATTGTCCAGAACCCGGAGGCCAGTTCTTTCCAAGTGATCCGCGCGGCCCGCAAGGTACTGGATCAGATTGAGAAAGAGAATCCGGGGCTGAAGTTCACCACGGCGTATGACAACTCGCACTTCGTCAACGTGCTCTTCGGGAACATATTCTCGGAGTTGGGCACGGCAGTGCTCCTGTGCGCGCTGGTTATCTTCCTTTTCTTGGGGGAGTGGCGCACTACCGTTATCACCCTGATCAGCATCCCCACCTCCCTCTCCATGGGTATCCTGATGCTGGTGCCGCTGGGCATGACGCTCAACAGTGGGACACTGATCGGCATCCTGCTCTCCATCGGGCGTCTAGTTGATGACACTATCATTGACGTACATGCGGTGGAGCGACACCTACGCATAGGCAAGCCGCCCAAACAGGCAACTATAGACGGCATCGCCGAGGTCCGCCTGGCGGTGCTGGCTTCCACCTTCACTATCATCATCGCCCTGGCGCCGCTGCTGATGACCGGCGGCATCGTGGAACTGATGTTCCGGGAACTCGTCTGGCCGCTGATGCTCATTCTGATCGCCTCGACGGTGGAGTCTTTTACCTCCACCACCTTGCTCTGCGCTCACTTGCTGCGCCCGGAAGCGGCGCGGGCCGGCGAGCAGCGCCTGTGGTTCTTTCGGATCCTGGTCAATCCCCTCCAGCGCGGCCTGGCGCGCATGGAGCGCGGCTACGGCCGGGCCATCGGGTGGCTCCTCCAGCACCGCTTTGCCAACCTCGCCCGGATTTTGGCCACGCTCATCGTCGGCTTTGGCTTCTACTACTTCATCGGCAGCGAGATGATGCCGCTGGCGGACGTGGGGCAGGCATACGGGGTGCTGGAGATGGAGCCGGGCACCTCTTACCAGGCGACCGAGGCGGCCGTCGAGCAGGTCGAGAAGATTATGCTCAGGCACCCTGAGATCGAACTGTGCTCGACGGAGATCGGCTCAGAAACGATGCTGGAGTCAGCCGGGGTCTACTTCACCGGCTATGCCGTGCCCCAGGTGAACGCGGCCACCTTCATGATCACCCTCTCGGACATGGCCAAACGGAAGCGGGATATTTGGCAGGTGATTGACGCCGTCCGGGAGGAGGCGCTGGCGACCATTCCCGGCCTCCGGCGTTTCCAGGTCAAGGAAATGGGCTCCGATGTGATGGCGACGTCTCAGGCACCGATTGCGCTGATCATCTATGGGTCCGACCTGGAGGTCCTCGACCGCATGGGGCGGGAAGTGGCCAAGATCGCCCAGGAGCGCGGGGTACATCAGGTGGCCACCGACTGGACGACGGGCGTACCCACATGGCGGGTGAAGGTGGACGAGGTCCGGGCCCAGCAGATGGGACTATCGCCGCTGGAAGTTGCTCAGCAGGCATACTACGCGCTCAAAGGGGGCTTCACCAGCGAGTTCTATCGCCTGCCTAATCTCCGCCAGAACACGGTCCTGGTGCGCTACGAGGCAGACCAGCGGCGGGGCGCTGCCGACCTGGCCGGCGTCTACCTGACGACGCCGGAGGGCAAGCAGGTGCAACTCAGCAGCCTGGCGACCCTCGTGCCCGAATCCACGCCCACCTTGATCAGCCACGACGGTCTTCGCCGAGTCATCACCGTCCTAGGTTTCTACCGCCGCGGGGAGAAGCCCTCGATGGACTTGACCATGGACGTGCAAATGGCCGCCATGTCGCAAATTAACTTCCCGCCGGGCTACGGCATCGAGACGCGCGGCGACATGACCCAAATGATGGACAGTTTCCGCCGCATGTTTGCGGTGCTGGCCCTGGCGCTGGTCTTTATGTTCCTGGTGCTTGCCGCCCAGTTCCGGGGCTTTAGCCAGCCACTGCAGATGATCTTTTCCCTGCCGCTAGAACTGTCCGGTGTCTTCATTGCCCTGTTCCTGACCCACATGACCTTCTCCACCGTGTCGGTGCTGGGGATCATCGTGGTTACCGGGATGGACATCACCACGGCCATTCTGCTCATTGACATGATCATGCAGTACCGCGACCGAGGCGTGGAGCGCAACCGGGCAGTACGGCTCGCTTGTCCGCAGCGGCTCCGGCCGATTCTTATGACCTCCATGATCACCATTGTGGTAATGATCCCCGTCGCCTTCTTCCCCAAGACGGGAATGGATGCCTATTCGCCGCTGGCCGTGGCGGTCATCGGCGGCCTCACGATGGGCACCATTTTGAGCCTGTTTGACATCCCCATCATGCACACGTACGTGGACGACCTGACGCGGTGGGCGTATCGCACCTTCCTGAAGCGCGAGTGGGTGTGGCCGGCCACGAAGTCACTGGGCGACGGGATGGTGACCCTAGACGACGGGGACGAGATCTAACCTGCTCAGGCTCTTTCGGCCGCGGATGGGGCCGGCCTTTCTGGCGACGCTGGTGCTGGCTGCTGCGTATCTGTGGTGGCGGCGGGAGCAGTGGGCAGAGCAACAGCGACAGCCCGTGATCGTGGAGCACCAAACGGCGCCCCCATCGGAGGCCGTCGGGGCGGTGCCACCGGATTTCGTCCTGACGCGAGCCGACGACCTGGGCCTTTCCCCCGAGCAGCGGCAGCAGGTGGCCCCGCTGGCGGAGGAGTGGAAGCAGGCAACCGGGGGCCTGCAGCAGCGCCTGGATGCGGCCGCGCTGGCGTTGCAGCGCAGGCTGGAGGGGTCGGCATCGCGCAGGCTCAACCCCGGGGACTACGCCGCCGAGGCCAGCGAGATGCAGCGACTGTCGCGAGAACTGTCCGAGCGCAGGAAGGCGTATTGGCGGCGACTGCAATTGGTGCTGAGCGCGGAACAGCAGCAGCGGGCCATAGACGCTTGGGCGAGGGCACACCGCTGGGAACCGACCTCGCCTGGCCGGCCAGCTGGTGAGGAGTGATTAGCATGCGTATCTTGGTTGCGACAGTCCTGGCTGCCATGGCTGCCGCGACAGTGTCTGCACAGGCCCCGGCGCCTTCCGCCGGGCAGGAACTCTCGCTGGAGCAGGCGGTGGCGTGCGCGTGGGAGCAGAGCCCGCGGCTGCAGGGCGTGCGGGCGGAAGTGCCGGCCGCACGGGCCCGAGCGGCGCTAATGCGCTCCGGCGGGCGTCTGGTGGCCTCTACGACCACCTTCCTGACGGGCGGTAGCATGCCGAACGTCCTCCAGGGAACCGAATCGGTCTCGCCCCGTTCCCTGATACCGGTGCCTTCCGGCGGCCAGGCCGATCAGAACCTCATGCTCATGTACCCCCTGTCCACGGGCGGCCGGGTAAGCGCCCAGGTAGCGGGGGCCGAGGCTGAAGTGCTCGCGGCGCAAGTCGAGGTAGAGGCTGCCCTGCTTGAAGTGGCCTACCGTGTGCGGGAGGCCTACTGGCGCGTCCTCCTCAACCAGGAGATCGTCAAGATTGCGCAGGAGAACCTCAAGGAGCAGCAGGAGCGCCTCCGAGTGGATCAAGAGATGTACGACGTCGGCAAGATCCCCCTGTACTACGTGCTGCGGGACAAGGCCGAGGTCGCCGATGCCCAGCAGGCTTTGACCAACGCGGAGCGCGATGTAGACACCGCTTTGCTGCGGCTGCGGGAGGAGATGGGGATGGAGATGGGGGAGAGGGTGACTTTGACCGACGCGCTGGTCTACGAGACGGAGCAGCCAGGCGACCCCGCGGCTCTCGCGGAGGAGGCCCTCCAGACGCGCCCGGCCATGCGCGCCGCCGAGGCCCGGCTTGGGGCGGCCCGCTGGCGGGTGGCGGCCAAAGAGGCTGCCTACCGGCCGCAAGTCTCCGCGGCGCTGATGGCTGATGCCTTTCGCGACCTGGGCGATGGTGACCCGGCCCTCCGCGGCGGCTACACGGCGGGAGTGATTGCCTCGCTCCCTCTGCTAGACGGTGGCTCGCGGCGAGCGGAAGCGGATGAGGCCCGGGCCCAGGTGCGCCGCGCCGAGGCTGACCGGGCCACGCTCCGGCTGGAGATCAGTCGGGAGGTGCATGAGGCTTGGCTCGCTTTTGCCGCGGCTAACCGCAATGTTAGCGCCGCCGAGCAAGCCGTGGCTGCCGCTGGCGAAGACTACCGGGTGGCCACCGAGAGATACCAGGCCGGGAAGGCGATCAACCTGGAGCCCATCTCGGCCTTGGCGGCGCTGGTCCGGGCGCGCACAAACCTCGCGCAGGCCATCTTTGAACAGCGGAGCGCGCTCGACCGGGTGAACTGGGCCGTGGGCCGGCTGCCCCAGC
>CALFVE010000249.1 GCA_937928475.1 uncultured bacterium
TAGCCTCCTGGTGGGCGTGGGAGCGCAGGCCTTCTTCCTCCGCTATGCCGCTGAGGGTCTGCTGCTGGCCTTCGGCTGGGGCGCGTATCTGATCGCCGCCGCTTGCTTCTTTGTGGCCGCCTACTACTTCCTGGAGAAAACCCACTTCGCGGACAGCCGGGTGCTGGTGGGTACGGCCCTGTTGTTCCTCGTCGTCATCACCGCTTTGCACCTCTCCCGCGTGACCGATTCCGCGCCGTTTACCCCCCAGGGAGTAGCCCGCGGGGGAGGGTACCTGGGCGCGGCGCTGGCCTATGCGCTATACCGCGTTCTGGGGCTGGCCGGAACCTACGTGGTGCTGACGGGCGCGGTGATCGCGGCCCTGCTGCTGGTGACGCAAGTGGCGGCGCGGGACCTGTTCCGGACCTTTGCCGGGCTGATGCGGAGAGGCGCAACCTATGTGCGCCCGCTGCGCGCGGAGTCCGGGCAACGGCGCAGCCCGCTGCGCCAAGCCGCGGAGGCGACCCGGCGCAAGCGCCCCGCGGCTACCCGGGTGCGGGAGGACGAACCGCCGGTGGACTTGCGCGAAAACGGTGAGTCCGCTCCCTCTCAGACCCGCCAGAATTCGAGGGCGACTCCTCCCCAGCCGCCGTCGCGGTTGGCGGAGCAGCCCAGCGTCCCGGCCCAGCCCGCGCTGACCGCCGTCGCGCCGGCGCCTCCTGGCCTGCGCGCCGAGCCTGCCCCTTTCTGCTTGCCCCCCCTGGATCTGCTGCGTGCCCTTGACGAGGATGCCAACCGCCAAGAGATGCAAGAGGAAACGGCCGAGCGCATTATCACGCTGGAGGATACGCTGGAGAGTTTCGGCATCACCGCCAAGGTCACGCATTACGAGCGGGGGCCGGTGTTGACCCGCTACGAGGTGGAGCCCGAGCGGGGTATTCGTGTCGCCAAGATTACCAGCCTGGCCGACGACTTGGCCATGAGCCTGGCCGCCGTGGACGTGCGCGTGGAGGCCCCCATTCCGGGCAAGTCGGCCATCGGAATCGAGGTTCCTAACGAGCACCGTTCCGTGGTCAGCCTGCGCGGGGTGCTGGAATCGTCCGAATTCCAGCGCGTACCTCGGGATGCCTTGCCGCTGGCCCTGGGCCGCGACATCGCCGGGCAGCCGGTGGTGGCCGAACTGGTGTCCATGCCTCACCTGCTCATCGCCGGCGCTACCGGCTCGGGCAAGTCGGTTTGTCTGCATTCGGTCATTCTGAGTCTGATCATGACGCACAGCCCCGCCGAGGTGCGCCTGATCATTGTGGACCCCAAGCGAGTGGAGATGGCGGTCTACGACGGTATCCCTCACCTGCTTTCGCCCGTGGTGCACAGCGTCAAGCAAGCGGCGGACGTGATGCGCAAGGCCATCAAGGAGATGGAGAAGCGCTACGACCGCTTCGCTCTGAAGGGCGTCACCAACCTCAGTGAGTACAACGAACTGGCCCGGCTCTCCCAGCAGGACGAGATCGAGCGCTTTGATCCGATGCCCCGCGTGGTGATCATCATTGACGAACTGGCTGACCTGATGATGCAGGCCAGAGCCGAGTTCGAGTACTCCATCTGCCGCCTGGCCCAACTGGCGCGCGCCACCGGCATCCACCTGGTGATCGCCACCCAGCGGCCCTCCGTCAAGATCCTGACCGGCAACATCAAGGCCAACATGCCCTCGCGGATTTCCCTAGCGGTGGCCAGCATCCACGACTCCCGCACCATCCTCGACGGCCAGGGCGCGGAGCGACTGATCGGGCACGGCGATATGCTCTACGCGCCCATTGACGCGCCCAAGCCCCGCCGCATCCAGGGCTCTTTCGTGCTGCGGGAGGACATCGCGAGGGTCGCCGAGTTCCTGCGCGAGCAGGGCGAGCCGGACTTCCAGATCCTGCCCGAGTTGGCCGAGGGGGAGGAAGATTTCGGCGACGAGATGGAGACCAGCGACGAGCTGTACGCGGCGGCGGTGCAATACGTGGTGCAGGAGCAGATGGCGTCGGTCTCCATGCTGCAGCGGCGCTTCAAAGTCGGCTATGCCCGCGCCGGGCGGCTGATTGACGAGATGGAAAAGCGCGGCGTCATCGGTCCGCACGAGGGGAGCAAGCCGCGGCAGGTGCTGATCGCGCCCGGTCACGCCGAGGCCGCCATTAGGCGCTTCCAGGCAGGAGATGAGGATTACCGGGAGGAGAGGCGCGGCGACGTCTTAATGCAATACGCAGAGGAAGAGGAGCAACCGGAGGCTTAGGGAGGCCGCCTCCAGAAGGACCTCATGCCCGTCGAGAACGTCTCCTCCCCCGAATCTGACCGGGGCAAGCATCATCGCCGCAACGAACTCAACGACCTCACCGGCCGCGAATGGCTGAAGTTCACCAAGTCCTGGTTCATCTGCGACTCGCGCCGCTACCACCGCAACAAGCCCACCGAACTGCATCCCGCGCGTTTCCCCGAGGAGATGGTCGCGGAGTTTGTGCGCTTCTTCACCAAGCGCGGGGCCTGGGTGCTCGATCCCTTCTGCGGCAGCGGCGCCACCCTGGTCGCCTGCCAGGAGCAGGGCCGCAACGCGGTGGGCATTGAACTATCGCCGCGGTACGTCGAAGTCACCCGTCGACGCCTGAGCGAGGAAGATCGCGACACCCAAGCACTGGTGCTGCAAGGCGACGCCCGGCGGGTGAATGACCCCGACTTCTGGTCCGCCTTCCCTGCCCTTACTCGCGGCTCGCGTCTCGCGACCCGCGACCTTCCCCAGTTCGACTTTATCCTTACCTCCCCTCCCTACTGGGACATGCTTCACCACCCGCGCGGGGGAGTGAAGTCCAAGCACCAGGAGCGCATCGAGGGCGGCCTTGACCAGGTCTACTCGCACGAGCCGGCGGATCTGGGAAACATCCCCGAATACGAGGCGTTCGTCGAGTCGCTGGGGGAGGTCTTTGACCGCTGCGCGCAGGTGCTGAAGCCCGGCAAGTACCTGGTGGTGGTGGCGCAGAACCTGCGGACGCCCGGCGGGGAGGTTAAGCCGCTAGCCTGGGACCTGGCCCGGCGACTGTCGCAGAGTTATCTTTTTCAGGGCGAGCGCATCTGGTGCCAGAACAGCAAGCGCCTGGGCATCTGGGGCTACCCCAAGGTCTTTGTGCCGAACTACCACCATCATTATTGCTTGATCTTCCGCAACGTCAGGGAGCAGCGCGGCCCTGGGCAAGCCCCCCATATCAGCAGTGACAGAGTGCGCTCCCGTTACGGCGCGGCGTCCACGCGCAGGCGCATTACCCAGACGCTCTTGGTCTCGTCGGAATCATCGGGGATAGGCGACCAGGCGAATCCCACCCGGTCGTAGATGAGCAGGAGCGTGCGCTCGTCCAGCGCGACGAGTTCCGTGTAGCATGAAGTAAATCCGGTCTGCCCGCTACGCTGCATCTCCTCAACGGCCTTGCCCCAGGCCTGTCGGATGTCAGGGTTGATGCGGTCTGCCGGGGGACAGCAGGCGTTGTGCGCGGCTACGATATCCAGGGCGTGCCAGTCGTGGCCGGCGCCGTCGAGGTTGAACCAGACGAAGATCCCCGGGCGCCCGCCGGAGAGAGCCACAATGCCGCCGGGCAGCACCGCCAGACTCGGCTGCACGGAGCCCGGAATAACGTTGGTCGGCGCGGACCACGTGTGACCGTCGTCGCTGCTGAAGGTCTGACCGTAGGGCACAAAGGAGGCCAGGCGGAAAAGGCACATCAGGCGGCCGTCGGGTAGACGTGCGAGCGCGGCTTCGCAGGGGCCTTCTTCTCCCGCCAGCGGGCAGTCCGGGCCGGCGATGGTGGAACGGATCCGCCAGTCCAAACCGTCAGCGGACTCGGCTAGCAGAAGCGAGTAGCGGGTATCACCCGCGAAGGTCCCATAGAGGGTGGTCAGGTACTCTCCCCTCTCCCCGATTACTACCTGGTCATTGAAGACGAACCCTATCGTGCCCAATTCCAGTGAGGGGCTGAGCGGGCGGGGCCAGCCGGTTACCGTGACTCCCGCCGGGTGATAGGACAGTTGTCCCTGCGGTGAAATGAGGTTGCAGGGGGAGCCGAGGCTTCCGTCCGGCCGCTGCCGCAGGCAGTAGGGCAGCATGATCAGACTGCCGTCCGGCCGGACTACTGCGCAGGGCCCCGCTGCGCCGACCACCCGGGCTTCGTCCCAGGTGAGGCCGCCGTCCCGCGAGCGCGCGAGGTAGGCGACCGCCTCAGAAACGTGCATGTCCGGGTAAGCGCTCATCTGCGCCCAGAGCGTCCCCTCCGGCTGCCGGTATAGAGTGGGGAACCAGCAGTACCAGCGGCTCCGCTTGACCAGAACCGGGGCGGAGAGTTCGACGTGCAGACCGCCCAAGTCGAGGTGCGTGTAAGTCTTCCCGCCCATGCTTGCGCCTCCCGTAATCTGAGAGTGTTGCTGACCCGACCTGCCCAGGTTACTCCCGTTCGAGCCTGAGGGTCGCGGCCGCGGTAGGATTGCGGATGTGCTTCACGCAGTCCCCATCGTGCCGCTCGGGTGGCATCCCTGCGTTGCCCTATCCCGGGGGTGGACAGACAAAATTATACGTGGAACCAGACAAAGGTTCCACCCGCCAGCCGGTGGGGGTCCTTCCGGGAAGGAAACGCTTGGCTTCCGAGTGGACCTCAAGATGGAGGCAGGGAGCCGCCGCCCGCAGGCGCCCACGCCAGCCCCGAGCAGGGCCGGCTACCGACGCCTGCGCCGCCGCGCCAGGCCGAAAACTCCTAGCGCGACGCCCATCAAGGCGATGGCTCCGGGTTCGGGAATGTCGGTGGTGCCTGCCGTGTCGGGCACCAGCAGGTGGTAGTCCACGGTCCCGTCGCGAGGTGGGGCCAGCGGGTCGGTGTCGGGATTGGT
>CALFVE010000250.1 GCA_937928475.1 uncultured bacterium
GGAAGCCTGCGCTACGCGGGGAAGCCTGCGCCACGCGCGGAAGCCTGCGCTACCCGGAGGGCCTGCAAACATGACAGCCCCCCGGGGCGGAGGGGCTGTCATGAACTACGTGGGGTGCGTGAAGGCGAAGCGGCCCGGCTCCGGCCGGTCACTTGACCTTCGCCTTCAGGATGTCCGCTCGGCTCACCACGCCGAGCAACTTCTTCTCCTGGTCCACCACGGCCACGCGCTTAATCTTCTTCTTCAGCAGCAGTTCGGTTACGGCCTTGACTGAGTCCTTGGGGCCCACCGTGATCGGCTTTTTCATCAGGCTTTCCACGCTCGCGGAGGCCCTGGCGTCGAGCACGTCCGCCTCAGTGATCATCCCGACGACCACGCAGTTTTCGTCCACCACCGGCATCCCACTAATCTGGTTGGCCACCAGTTTCGCAATGACATCCTTCACTTTGTCCTTGGGCGCACAGGTGACCACCTCGGCTGTCATGATGTCCTTGGCTGCGGCCATGCAATTTCACCTCCCTCCGGACAAGATCTAGGCGCCACGACTGGCGAAGAAGATAGCGGGCAAAGCGCGCATCGCCAAAGCCAACTGTTCATCTAGTGTGGTTCTCCAGCCCTAAGTGCAATTCCTTCCCTCGCGACAAAAAATTCGTTGCCTTCGTCCGAGAATCGGCGAGCCAGCAGAAGAGCATCACGTGCCGGAGGACGGGACCGACGGAGCAGCGAAATGTGCGCTGGCGGGGGGTGAATAACGCCTGTGTGCAGAAAGGGGAGAGGACGGTTGCAAGAGTCCGGTATCCGCTTGCTCACGATAGTAATCGCTCTCGCCGTCACGCTAAGTGGACACGCTGACCTCACGTTCTATGTGAGTCCTCAGGGCCGCGATGAGAATCCAGGCACCAAGGATAAACCTCTGGCTACGCTAGCCCGCGCCCGCGACCTCCTCCGGGAGCAACGCCGAAACGGGAGCCTGCGCGAGCCGGCCCAGGTTGTAGTGCGCGCCGGCACCTACTATTTTCCGGAGCCGCTGGTGCTCGGTCCGGAGGACAGCGGAACTGTCGAGGCGCCTGTCACCTTCCGCGCGGCTCCTGGCGAGAAGGCGGTGCTCAGCGGCGGGCGAGCAATCACCGGTTGGCGGCGCGCCCAGGATAAGATCTGGGTCGCTCACTTACCAGAGGTCGCTGCCCAGCGGGGGTATTTCCGGCAGCTATTTGTGAGCGGCCAGCGGCAGATCCGGGCTCGTTTTCCCAACTTCGATCCGGCTGACCCCTACCGAGGCGGGTGGCTCTTTGCGCGCACTCCGCCAGGCTGGGCCGGAGACTTTGGTCGAGGCGTCCACAACACGCAGGTGCCGGGAACCAGCCTGGAATACGACCTCGAGGTGCCGGCGGCGGGCCACTACTACGTGTGGATGAGGCAGGCCTACGTAGCCGCCGTCAATCTGACCTACCACCAAATCGGGGACATGTCGGGGGCTACCGAGATTCGGGTCGGTGACCTGCCGGGGGTGCCTCTGGTCAACCTCCCCGCCTCCGGCAACTGGAACAGTCATGTCTGGGGCCCTGCGCCCAGCGCCGAACTGGACCTTTCCGCCGGCCGCCAGCACATGGTGTGGACGAATGTAAAAGGCGGCGGCATCAACCCTGATGCCTGGGTCTTCACCGACGATCCTGCCTGGCAGCCCGCGCTCCCCTTGCCCCCGGTGGCGGAGGGCAAGCACCTCTTCGTGGTACAAGCCGAACGGCCGGTGAAGGCCAACAGCAAGATCCTATTCTTCGAAGACTTTTATGCTGCCGACCGCGATCTGTACGTGGACCCCGGTTTGGTCAAGCCCGCCTGGCAGGCGCCGGACGCGGTGGTCAATATCTTTCCCTACCAGTCCTGGTTCAGCGACCGCCTGCCCGTGGAGCGCGCCGACCCGGCGCGCAACCAGATCGTGCTGGCACGCCCCGCCCACGGGCAAGTCTTCGCCGGCAATCGTTTCTTCGTGGAGAACATCCGCGAGGAATTGGACGCCCCGGGGGAGTGGTATCTCGACCGGCAGAGCGGAGACCTGTACTACTGGCCCACCGACCCCGCCTTCCCCCCAGTCACTGTGACCGCTCCGCTGGCGGACCGCCTGATTGTGCTGGCAGGCCAGCCGGATAGGCCTGTGGAGCATATCACAATCTCGGGCTTTGTCTTGAAGGACGTGGACTTCGGCGATGAGCAAGACGTGTATTATCCGGCCCATGCCGCTATCCATCTCTATGAGGCAAACCATTGTCGCATCGAGAACTGCGACTTCCTCAGCGTGGGAGGCTATGCCGTCTGGCTCAAGGGTGCTTGTGCGGGCAATGCCATCTCCGGCAATGAGATCGCGGAGCCCGGCGAAGGGGGAGTCTTTGTGGACGGGAGCGCGTATCGCGAAGGTCAGGAGGGCAGTCTGCTGCACAAGCCTGATCCGGAAGGAAGGCGGCCGGTGGGCAACCTGATCACTGAGAACTATATCCACCACGGCGGGCGCGTTTACGCCCACGTGGCCGGCGTATACCTTAACCACACGGCAGGCAACCAGGTCACCCACAACCTGATTACGGATATGCCGCGCTATGGCCTTTCCGTGAAGTACCAGTCCCCGGGGAACGAACTAGAGTACAACGTAATCTTGCGCACCAACCTCGAGACCAACGACACGGGGGGAATCGAGTCTTATGCCAACCCCGGGCCCCTGGCCATCCGCTACAACCTCGTGGGCGACAGCATCGGCCTTAAGCCGACGCCCCAAGGGGAAATTGTCTCCCCGACTTATGCCTGTGGAATATATCTAGACGGCGAGGCCAGCCGCGCCGAGGTGCGCGGCAACCTCGTCTACCGCTCCTCCTGGTGCGGGCTGACCCTCAACAGTGGCCACGAGAACGTAATCGAGAACAACATTTTCGTGGACAGCCGCGATAGGCAGTTGCACTTCAGCAACTACAGCGGCACCGCCCGGGGCAATCGCTTGCGGCACAACCTGTTCTGCTGGACCAACCCCGACTCGCCGCTGGGGATAGAGGCTGCCCCGGGGCCGGAGTACCTAGACTCCGATTATAACCTCTTCTGGCCACCCGGCGGAAAACTCGACTTGACTGTGCTTCATGGCAAGCAGATGGATATACACTCCCTCATCGCCGATCCCATTTTCGTGGACCCGAAGAGGGACGACTGGCGGCTGCGCGCGGACTCGCCCGCCTTCGAGTTGGGCTTCCGACGAATCCCCCTGGAGAGAATCGGGCCCCAAGGAAGGTTCAAGGGCAAGCGATGAGAGCGGGGTACCAAGATAGCAAGGGGAAAGGTGGTTCGGCAGCGGCACGCCCGTTCCCGACCGGCGCTCATTCTGGCCGGCCCTAGGTGGCTTCCCCGGCCCTGCTGTCAGACCGGACGACGCTTCCCAGCCCTACGGCTAGAGCCGGGCCAGGAACCTCACCAGCAGCCAGGCCGGATACACCAGCGCCCCCAGCGAAAAGCCCAGCAAAAAGGCCGCGAGTCCGGGTCGGGCCTGCCGCAGACCACCGCCCAGAAGGATCAGCGGCGCCGCCACGAACAGGCCGCCTAGTGTCCGCGATAGGCTCCACATAGCCAGGCTGAAGGCGCATCCCACCAATAGCCCCAGCAGCAAGGCCGCTAGCGCCCCGCCCGGCCGGTTGATTTCGTCCCGCCGCGGTGTGCCTTCGATCATTGTCCTCTACCGTGTCGCCGTCATGTGCGCGTACTGCATGAGCACGAACGTGGTGGGCAGGTCGTTGCGGAACTGCTTGCCGTAGTCGCGGGCGGGCCATTCCACCCGCACCGCGATCATGAACCGGTTAGCGCGAGCACCGTTGGGCGTCGTAACCACCGCCTCGAGTGGCACCTCAATTTTCTGTCCCGCCCCCAGGGCCGGGATCACCTTGCGGCCCGGCCCGGAGGCCTTCACTCCGGCGGTGCTCTCCAAGCGCACGACCAGGTCTCGCACGTCCACTTTGGAAAGATTCTCGATGGTCACCCGTGCCCGCAGGGGTACCCCGAAATTGCCCTTGGTGGGGCAGGAGAGCCAGCAACGCAGCGGGTAGACGTTCCAGGCCTGGCGCACCTGGCTGAAGGCCGCCGCTCCCGCCAGCGCCCATTCGGAGCCCGGATACGGCCCCAGGCGGCCCTGAACCGCCGCCCGCGAGATGTCGTGCCAGAAGGCGCCGATCGGCCGCCCGCCGTAGATCATCCGCTTCTGCGCGTCCATCATTCGCTGGTACAGCAACTGGGGAGCGGGCGGATCGGTGCTGCGCTGGTGCCAGTAAAAGTCCACCTGGTCGCCCGGCGCCAGGTTCGCTTGCCCCGGCCGCATATAGTCGTTCCAGGACCGCATCGTATACTCGAAGTGCTCCTGACTGGGCATCTGGTAAAGCATGGGAAGAAGCAAGGCCGCGCCCGCGTCGTTGAACATCACCGGGTCTTGCCCGTGCTGCACTCCGTGGTTCCAGGACAACATGAAGATGAACAGCGGCTTGGTCAGTTGCGCCTCCCGAATGATTTCACTTACGATAGTCGCGCCGAGGTGAGCCCGCCACCAGTTCCACTGCTCATAGAAGTCGCGGTCGGTCTGCCACTCCTTCTCAATCTTGGTGGCCATGAATTGCCAGCGTTGCTTCTCGCTGTACCGGTGCCAGCTGGCGGGCAGTTTCACCGGCATCTCGGTGGTGAACGCATCGGTCATCTCGTAGCCGCCCCGGTCGCTGCGCAGATAGTCAAGTCCAACGAAGTCAACGTTGGGGTTGGCCTGCATCTGGCGCGCGAAGTTAGCCAAGTCGCGCCGCCGCTGGTCGTCGAGTAGGGAAATGAAATCCAGGGAGCGGGTCGCCCCGGTCGTGCGCGAGATGTCCTGGGCGAAGAGGTAGGGCGGCTTGCCCTCGTTGGAGTTGCGTGGGAAAGTCTCGTAGGCGATGGCCCACACCCCGAACTTCAGGCCGCGATGACGCGCCTCCTCAGCCAGCGCGGGGATGGCGTCCAGGTTGCGCTGCACGAAAGGCTGCTCCCGGCTGAGGGGACCGGCGGCGGAAGAGGTACAGGCGCCGCGGAAAAGCAGGGCGTCCGCGCCCATGAACTTGGCCCACTCAATCATCGCACGCCAGTCGCCTTTGCCTCCCCGTGGCAAGGCCACCGGCCCCTGCGGAAAGTCCATCTCCCAGGTGGCGAAGCAGGTGCCCGGGGGCATCGCCGGCGGCTCCCGCTGGACAATCTCAATGGTCGCCTGCGCTATGCACCAGGCCTCCCCGCGGGGCCTTGGTGGCGGCTTGGGCTTGGTAACCGTCTTGTTCTCCGAGGCCGGCTCGGCCCATTTCCACTCAGCGGGGTCCGCCAGTTTCATGCGCGCCTGCACCACGTACTGCCCCGGCTGAGCCATCCAGGGCACCGGCCAGTTGACGACATAGTCTTTCTCTCGGGGGCGATAGCGGGGCTGGAGTTTGTGGAGGTTGCCCACGGTCACTACCGGCTCGCCCTGGAACCAGACGGTGAGCGTGGGCGGGTCCTCCGTGACTACCGGCCGGCCTTGGGCGTCCTGCAAGCGCATGGTGATGGGCACCACTTGATAACGGTAGAACTGCTTGCCGGCGACCTCCAACTCCAGCGGAAAGCCAAAGGCGGCCGCCTCGGCCCGCGCCAGCCGGTACTGCTTGAGCCACCCGCCCAGGCGCCCGGCCATCACCGCCAGCGCCACCAGACCGAGCGCGACCAGCAGCAGGCACCCGCAGCAGCGCAACTGCTGCCGCTCTTGGCGCAGTCGCCGCCTCTGCCGGGGCCGGAGTCTTCCCAGGGACGGCGGCATCAGGTCGGCCATACTACTGGCTATTCTACAAGATTCCGGGTATGCTTGGTACACCGCAGGCATGAGATGCGGTGGCCCTGCTCCGCCTTGGCCGGGCGGACGGCCTGGTGCCCCCAGAACCAGGCCCTGCCGGGGAACGTCCATGTTCCTAAGTCTTGTCACAGAAAGGATACTCGAGATGACTATGCTCTTGCGGTTCGCTCCCCTCGGGCCAGCACTCGCCCTTCTCAGCCTGGTCGGCCTGGCCTGGCCCGCAGAAACGGATGGCCCTCAGGCCCCGGTCGCAGAGTTAATTCAGCAGTTGCAGGGCGCCCTCAGCGCCAACGTGGAGACCGGCGCGGTGTCCAGCGAGGCGTTCAGTCAACTCTTGACGCAGATCGCCGCGGCTCCCGAAGAGGAGCAACCGCGCTTGCTGGCCGCCGCCGGCCTGCTGCTGGCCTACGCGCTGGTGGCGACCGCCCCCGCGGCCGCGCCCCCCGCGGAGGGTGAGCAGGCGACAGCGTCCCTGGCCGCTCCCCCTCTGGCGGTCGCTCTGGTCAACCAGGAAGGGCGATGGCAAATAGACCTGGCCGCCACCTTCGACGCCCTACCCCTGGCCGTCCGCAAGAACGCGCCGCTGCTCTTCTCAGCCCTCATCAAGGCTGTTGGGTCTGGCGCGCCCGGGCTCGTGGTGGAGCCGGGCACACCCCTGCCTGAAGGCAACTTTGTCGTGGAGATCAACGACGAGAACTTCGCGGAGAAGGTGGCGCAGGCCCCCGGGTATGTGCTGGTGGACTTCAGCGCCACCTGGTGCCCACCGTGCCAAGCCCTCAAGCCAGTTTTCCACCGGGTGGCCGCGCGCAACCACGACCGCCTGCAGTTCGGCACAGTGGACGTAGATGAGAGCGAGCAGGCTGCTGAGCGCTACCGCATTCAAGCGGTCCCCACGCTAATTCTATTCAAAGACGGGCAACCGGTGGCCCGGCGCGAGGGGTACATGAGCGAGGATTTGCTCCAGGCCTGGCTTGACCAGAACGTGCGGTAGGGCGAATCAGCCTCCGCGGGCCCGCGGAACTGCCAGGGCGTCTGATCGGCCCTATTCCTCCGTCCAACTAAGCGGCTCGGCGGCCAGCGGGTCCACGCGCAGGTGCCATTCAGTTGCCAGCCACTGCCACCGCACCCGCCAGGCTCTCTCCTCTGGGTCGCGGGGGACGACCGGCGCCTCGGGGTCCGGCTCCAGCACCGGCGGTGCGGTGGCCGGTCCCTCCAGGCAAATGCCCCAGAGGGTCACCAAGGCCCGGCGCCCGGCCAGGTCGGAGCGCGCGTAGCACAATTCCCAGTCCAGCGGCCCGCCCTCCGGCTGCCGCAGAATCATCTCCACTTCCCCGGCCAGCGGCACCGCCTGCAC
>CALFVE010000251.1 GCA_937928475.1 uncultured bacterium
TCCCAGGTCCTCCGCCAGCTGCTGGGCGCGCTCATCGCTGAAGGTGAGAATCAGGGCCGTTGTCCCCCGCGGAGGTCCTTGCTCCTCCTCTCCCCCAGGGAGAGGGGGTGGGGGGGCGAGGCCTCCGCCCAGCAACGCCGCCAGCAGGGCGGCCTTGCCCGCGCCGCTGGGACCCTCAACTTGCAGGTCCGGCCCCGACCCAGAGAGCCGCTCGCGCAGGCGCCGCACCTCCGGCGTCTGTCGCAGTAACTCCTGGATTTGCGTCGCCAGGGGCAAACTCATCAACCGCCAGCACAAACCGGCATGGCCCGAGGGGGTTAGCCTCGGGCTAAGCGGGAACTAATGTATGAGTTATAAGGAACCACCGTGTCCTCTGACGCTCCAGAGCCTGCCGCGGTTCCTGCTTGGTGGGTTATTCGCTACCTTGCCGAAGTCCTCGTCCCAGACACGCGTCGCCGCTCAGCGCTTGCCGCTTCATCCTAACTTGCTGAGCCTCCCCGTCACTTCGGCGGCGAACCGGTCAATCAGCCCCTGCACGAAGGCCGCCGGACTGAGCGAATCGTCCTGAATCAGGGGGGTCATATCCATGGCGAAGGTGAGGCCGGTGGCGACATCCACGCCATGTGTCGCCCAGTAGGTGGCGTGCGCCTTCCGCCGGCCCAGGGTGGCCAGATCATAGCGCTTGCCGCCGCAGATCTGGGAGTCAAAGATACCCAGCAGCGCCGCTTGCAGATTCTCGTGGGCGCTCACGTCCAGCGGCACCTTGTCCTCGTCAGTCATCCAATCGAGGTCCCGCCAGACCTCGCCCCCGTACAGTTTCTCGGGGCGCAATTCCGGCGGAAGTTCCCGGATGGCCTGAATGGTGCGCAAAGCGGCCGCGACGTGGGTGTCGTGCTTGTCGGCCAGGTTGTGGGTGTAGACGACTTGCGGCTGGGCCGCCTGGAGAATAGCCTTCAGGTCCTCGACGACCGCGTGCTCGCCAGGATCTTTGGCCTGGGCGCTGGTGTAGTCCAGCAGGGCCTGGAAGGCATACTCGCCCACCACCGCTGCCTTCTTCTGCTCCTTGCGGCGCACCACTTGCATCTGCTCGTCGGTGAAGTCGGCATAAAGGTCGTCGCGCGGGCTGCCCGAGCCGTTGGTGACGATGACCCCGCCGTACCAGACCTCCTCCCGGCCAAAGGCAGCCAGGATCCCGGGGAAACTCAGAATCTCCAGGTCGTCCTGGTGCGCGCCTACCCCCAGATAGTTCGTACGCGCCAGCGCCTCGGCCTCCGGCTTGCCGTCGGGGACGAAGATTTCGGCGGTGGGAATGTGCAGTTGCATGGGAAAACGCCTCCGTATCTTGAACGCTCCTTGCCCTCTCCCGCGAAGCGCGGGAGGGTGTCGGCACGGCGGCCGTCTCGCCGGTCGCGTGCAGCCCACCCCGGCCACCGCAAGCCCCGACCCTACGGGATCTCCGGCAAACTCGCGGCCGCGATGGCCTGGCCGACGCGACGCTCTTTTTCGCCGGGCAGGTGCAACTCAATCCGCTCCGCCAGGTCGGGGAACTCTTGCTTGAGCACCTCGCGCGCCTCGGCCAACAGGATCTCCCCGCCCTCGCCGGTGGTCACCCGCCCCATCAGGAGCACGTGCGCGAGGTCATAAAACTCCGCGTAATAGGCCACGGCGTAGCCCACCCAGCGACCGACGGTAACATAGACCTGCCGGGCCCGCTCATCGCCTTTCGCCATGAACTCCTGCACCTGGAGGAGTTGCTCCGGCAGAGGCAGACTCTTGTCCAGCGGGAGGCCCGCCCGATCCGCCATGCGCACCACCCCGGTCTGGCACAGGTACTGCGCGCCGACCCCGGGATAGCCAGACCACTCATCAACCGCCGCCCCGGGGGCTAGATCAAGGGGAACAAAGGCCAGCTCGTTGAGCCAGCCGGTAATGTTGCCCTGGGCATCCACGTAGCCGCCCGCCTCGCTGGAGCCGAAAGCGACGCCCAGCAGGCGCGTGGTCTCCAGGCTCATGGCCCCAGCCAGCGCCGCCACGTCGCCGTCGTTTGCGACCTCCAGAGGAATCCCGCCCCAGTCCTGCTGGATGCGCAGGAACAGGTTGCGCACCTGGGAGTCGAATATGTCCTTGGGGATGCCTCGGAACAGCGAGGCGACCGCCACGCGATTGTCAATGTAGATGCCCGCGGCGCTGACCCCGATCCCATCCACCCGCGGCATGTGCTCGGCGGCCGCCCGCAGCGCGCGCATAATATGCTCGTAGTGGTACTGCGGGTCGCTCTGCGGGCGCGGCTCCCAGGGGTACTCTTGGCTGAAGACCACCTCCCCCTCGATGACCGCCGCCACCTTATAGTCGCTGGCTCCCGCATCGAAGCCGATGCGGCAGCCGTTGAGGTGCCGCCCCAGGGCGACAGTCCTCTCGTTGGCCGCCGGAACCTGCTCGGGGCTGACCGCCTCCACCGTGAAAGGCTGCTCGTACACGCCGCCCATGAACTCGGCGTCAAACTCCCGC
>CALFVE010000252.1 GCA_937928475.1 uncultured bacterium
TCTCGGTGGTGAGCAGCATCCCCACCCGATCGGCAGCCTCCACCCAGCGTTTGTCCTGGGGGCGGGCGTGCAAGCGTATGTGGACGAGGTGGCCGCGTTCTTTCCAGTCCCGCAAGAACTTCATCTTCTCTTCCAGGGTCATCGCGTCTTGGGCAGGACCGACATGCCCGGAGTTGCCGTGCAAATGGATTTTCTTCCCGTTCAGGTAAAAACTATGTCCGTTGATCGTGAACTCACGGAAGCCGAAGTAGTCCTGGTGCTTGTCTACAACCTCCCCCTTCCGCGTGAGCGTGGTCACCAGGTCATAGAGATGCGGATTGTCCAAGTCCCAGAGAATCGCGTCGGGCCAGGGCACCTCCACTTTGATCTTGCGTATCTCTCCCGGCGCCAAGGTAACTTCCGTGTCCACGAGCAGTTTGGCGCCGACTGCCTCACTGCGCACCTGCACTGTCTCTTCCCGGTCGCTGTCGTTGGCCAGGGCCACCGTGTACTCCAGCACGCCGCGCGAGACCTTGGGGTTAGCGAAGACGTACTCGGTGCGCACCAGCGGCACCGCCTCGATCGCCACCTCATCCACCGCGCGATCGGCGCCACCGTAGTTGACCGGGTGCACCAGGTTGTTCTCGATCTCTTTGCAGGTGGGCAGGCGGGTACCCGTGTAATTGTAGGGGTCAAAGACGCGCTTGCCGCTGACGCCGCTGTCGCCGACCGTGATGAGCAGCAGAGCGGGCTTCCCCGGCGTAACCAAGTCCGTAATGTCAATCCGGTGCGGCTCCAAGCCCCCGACGTATTGCGCGGCCTGCCGCCCGTTGACTTGGACGGTCACGTGGTAGCGGACCTTGTAGAGATGGAGAAAGATGCGGTGCCCGGCGTAACTGGCTGGGATGTCCACCAGTTTCGCATAGGACAGAAAGGGGTTGGGCAGCCGCTTCTCGGGCGCGGGCTGCGCCGCGGAGCCGACAAACTCTCGGGTCGTGTCACTGGGCGGGACGCCGCCCTCGGAGGGCCTGGTGGGCACCCCCGGATGGCGCGGCCGCAGGCCGTACCGCGGCCCGCCGGGAAGATCAATCACTTGCGGATGATTCTCCGGATCGTCTGCCAGTTCCAGATCGCCGACGGACCAAGGCTTTCCCGACGCCGCCAGCGCCGCGTCGTGGGGCGAAATTGATACATACCATTCTTGCTGCAACTGCCGATGATCGCGCATAGGTCGTCCTCCTCGATTGATATCGGCGGGCTATTCTCCCCCGGCCGTCCCGATTACCTGCCCAGGCCCGCTCAGGGAGGGAATCCGCCACCTGTGGCGAAACTCAGACCGTGTGCACGCCCCAGGTGTTGGTGCGGAGGGGAACATGGGAGACGAAGACCTCCAACCTGACGAGCGCACTCCCGACCCTTGGGAGCGGCCGCGGGATGGGGCCACCATCACCCGCACCTGGAGGGGTCGCCTCAACCTGGAGGCCTGTCCGCAATTGCTAGTCAAATATGCGGGGATGTACAAACTCGACGCCGCGATGGTCTGCGCACAAGGCGATGGCATCCTGGCCGACAACATCCCCTGGACCCGCACGACGGCGCTGGTGGAGGCGCTGCGCGCCCGGGGGCTGGCCGAGCGGCGGACACAGTGCGGCGGAACATCGGCCCTCAGTCCGGGCCGACCGGTTTCAAGCCAGGCCAAGCCTGGGCTTCAGCCGGCCCCTCCGAGAGGTAGACTTCGTGACGCAAGGAGTTGACGCCATGTCTCGATTGCTCTGGCTCTTGCCGTTGCTCTCGCTGGCCTTGACCACCTCGGGCTGGGCAGCCCCCACCCAGGTGTTCCGGCTCAAAGAATACCTCGGCCACACCTGGTCCGACGAACTCATCTCTTACCCCTTGGAGGAGGGGTTGCGCCAGGTCCCTGCGCTCAAGGTTACCGACGAGACGGGCACGGCGCTGCCCTATCAGGTCTTCGAGGGGCGGGTCTATCTATTGATCACCCTTCCAGCAGACAGGGAGAAGGTTTTCACCATCACTCAGAGCAACGGGCCGGTCCGGCCCGCGCGTCGGGTGACAGTCAGTGAAGCGGGGGGCTTTGTGACTCTGGACAGCGGTGTGATGGCCGCCCGCTTGCTCGCGGGCGCGCAGGCCTTCGACCCGCCCGCGGAAGCCGGCCAGGTTCCCGGCCCGCTTCAGGGCGTGCGCGCCGAGGGTGGCGACTGGATCGGCAGGAGCAGCCTCCAGACCTCGCTCAAAGTCGTCTCCCGAACCACCACTGTCGCCGCCCGCGGGCCCCTGTTCGCCGAGGCGACGGTGGACTACGCCTTCGAGGGCGGCAAGCACTATCGTTTCACCCTTCGGGCCATCGCTGGACAGCCCACTGTGATCATTGACGAAAGCATGGACCTCAATCCCGGCGGGCACTACGCTCTGCTGTCTTATGATAACGATGCCGACGCCTCCTCCTGGGAATGGTGGAACCTGGCCGACTCCTCGCACCTGAGCGTGACCGCGCCGGACTACCCACGGGCCAACGCCGTCTTCACCTTCTCCGAGGGTTTTCGCCCCAATCAGTGCCGGTGGGTGGGAGGAAGAGCCTCCCACCCACGTTACGGCGTGGACAAAGACGGCAACAGCGTAGTGCACCAGGAGGCCGGGGAACTGTTCGCGCCCTTGACTTACGAACAGGAAGAACGCTTCAACCGCATCGCCGGCTGGTGGCTCAACTCCTTCTCCAACTACTCCTACTGCTTTACGGTCTACGACGACCGGACGCCAGACGGCCCCGCCATCTCGCTCGCCACCGGTCGGCCCAGCCGCAATGTGAATCCGACGTTGGTTCCACCACCGGAGCCGTGGATCAAGATCACCACCGGCTTCAACGACCTGGCCATCTGGACGCGCCCGGGTGGAACGTTGGAGGCGGTTGCTCCCATCTGCTTGGGCTCCCGCGAGTGGCTGCTGACCGTGCAGCCCCAGTCCTCCTTGCCGGCCAAGGGGGATCTCACTGTCGCCACTCATCCCTACCGGGCGGTGATGAAGTACAGCCACTACCCGCTGGACAAAGTCAAGGACTGGTGCTTCGATTGGCCGGAGCCGGAGAACGCCTGGCCGCGGCTGTTCTGCAAGGCCGGGGACCTCGAGACGATGCGCACGCGAGTCGCGACGGCCGGCGGGCTGCTAGCGCAGTCGGCGAATGTCCCAGCCATCTACCGGGCGGACGGCACCCCCGAGGCAATGGTCAAACAGGTTCTCCCTGTACTCAAGGCTAAGGTGGAGGGCGCCCTGGCCGGCACCAACGAGCACGGCTCGGCCAACTGGTTCCACGCTAGTCTGCACATGATGCAGTTGATGCCTTTGTGGGAGGCGGCGATGGCCACGCCAGGCCTCTCGCCGGAGGATCGCGCCCGCATCAAGGCCTACGGCGCTTTCATTGCCCAGCGCGCCTGGGACGACGACTACTGGCCGCCCAAGGAGACGGCCAACGGCTGGGGCTCGGCCAACATGGGCATCCTGGCGGCGGGCGCTCGGGTGCTCACCGCCGCGGCGATGGCCGGGATGCCGCGTCAGGAACAGTGGTTGCGCCGCTGCCGCGGCTATCTCGACGGCAACATGATCGGCCTGCTCGCGCCCGACGGCGGCGGAGTGTCCTGTCCTCACTACCTAGGGGCCAGCGTGGATCCAGTCATGTACATGGCCCTGGCGCTCAAGTTCGGCGGCGGCTACGACGTCTTCGCGCAAGACCCGCGCTGGCGGAGGTTTGCCCAGTTCATGATGGACATCCTCACCCCGCCCGACCCGCGCTCTCCCCTCAACGGTTTCTACTACGGCCTGCCGATGGGCACGCCCCTCGACCCGGCGGCCGCCAATCGCCGCAACATGTGGCCGCTGGGGCACACCTCGCGCACCGAACCTAGCGGCCTGCTGGGCATGTTGGCGCTGGGGCTGCAGGGCGTGGACGATGAACTGGCGGGCGCCTTGCGGCAGATGGACGCTGAGCAAGGCCAGTCGGCAGGGGGTGGATTCGTGGCCGGAGCGCTCCTGCTTAATACAGCCAGCCAACCTCGGGAGCCGGATCTGCGCAGCCGCTGGTATCCCTCCTACGGCGCCATCATGCGCGACCGCCAGCCCGAGGAGAGTTGGCTGGCGGTGCGTTACGGCAAGTTCGCCTTTGACCATTTCCAGGCCGACATGGGCGCCTTTACTTGGTTTGCGAAGGGCGTACCCCTGATGATGGACTTCGGCTCCATGTACTCGCCGGAGAGCGGCCAGGCAGTCTATCACAACCGTCTCGCCTGGGACGTGCGGGAAGGAGAGCTCCAGCCGTGTCCCGGCAATCAGCAGGAGGGCTGCTTCTACCGCGGCAAGACGTACTTCGAACATAAGTTTGAGCCGTGGACCTGCAAGGTGGAGTCTTGGAGCGAGGGCATGGGCCCTACCGACTCCTACGGGGAGGTCAAGTCCTGGGCGACGCTGCCGGCTGGCGATTATCTGTTGGGGCAGACGGACGTGCGGGCCATGGAGACCACCCCGTACTTCCCGGACACTCCCGCCGCGCTTGCCCCCGATCCTAATCAGGCGCGCACAGTGGAGGCCGTGCCGCCTTTCTCCTGGCTGCGGCAGCTCCTGATGGTGAAGGCCACCCGGCCGCACGAGCCCTCCTACCTGCTAGTGCGGGACGACTTCACGGCGCCTTGCCCGCCGCCCATGGCCAGTTTCTGGGTGATGGCGACCGACTTGCAGTTCCAAGGGCGCCAGGCGCACGCCACCGGTCAGTTCGGGGTGGACCTGGAGATCTACGTGGCCCAGCCGTCCGAACCCGCTTTGAGTCAATGGCAATGGGAGCACAAGAACTGGGGCGGAGAGAAGCAACTATGCCTGCGGGTCAGCCAGCCTGGCGGCCAGCCCTTCCTAACCCTGCTCTACCCGCGCCGCCCCACTGAGCCGCTGCCTGCTTTCACCGCCGTCGCAGGAGGAAACGGCGTCCGCCTAGTCAGCCCTGGGCCTGACCAGACGGTGGACCACGTCTTCCTCTCGCCCGAGCGCCTGGGCTACAGCGCCGGCGGCATTAACTTTGAGGGCACGGTAGGATACGTGCGCACGAGCGCCGAGGGCGCCCTGGCGGTGCTGCTCGCGGGAGGCAAGGCGACGGTGCAAGGCACGACGCTGGAGGCCCCTCGCCCGGCGCAGATGCGCATTACCGAGCAGCAGGTGATACTGGAAACGAGCGGCGTGGAGCAGGTGGTGCGCCTATCTGGGAACCTGCCGGCGAGGCGGCAGGTAAGACTGGACGGCAAGCCGATGGAGGCGACTATCCAGGCCGGGGTGCTCTCGGTCACCATCCCGGCTGGGGAACATCAAGTGGTGGTAGGGTAGCCGATTGGAGGCGAAAAGCGGGAAGCGGAAGACGGGAGGCGAGAGCCGGGCCGAGAAGCGACCCCGCCGCTCGGCGCACTGCCTCTCTCCCCACGCACATCCGTACACCAGGGAGCCTTAGGCTCAGGAACACGCCCGGCTCTTATCCCTTGAACCTGGTCCGCAACTCTCCGCCAACTCCTCTGGCGAGTTGAGCGGTGCACGAGGGTGCTCGACCGGCGTCACACGGCCGTCCGCCGGGTTCACGTGCACAGGACCATAGCGCGCAGGGCGGCACGTATTGGCCAAGTGTTCGGCAAAGGCATCACCGGCGGAGTAGTGCCAGAACTCCCACGGGTAGGCCACAAATCCGTGTCGCCGCATCAGCGCGGTGAGCTTCTGGCGGTTGGCTTGCGCCTGGGGGGAAATGAAAGGGGAGTCCATCGGCGTGGCTTCGGAGATAAGAACGTAGGGCCCGCCTCGGTCCACCTCCTCCCCACTGTCGCGATCCACGACCGAGAGGTCTACTGCGCTGGCCGACATGTGCGTGCCCACCTTGGGGGCGGGCGCAATCAGCGCGGCGAGCCGCCGAACGAGCAGGTCGAGGGGCGGGTCCGCGCCTCCGAGTTCCCACCGTAGCATCCGGACCACCACGTCGAAGGTGTACTCCTGGCGGGCCAGGTGCTTTTGCATCTCCAGCGTGCGGTAGGCGTCCTCGACGCGCATCACCCACCCGCGCTCGTTCATCTCGCGGGCCGCCGCCAGCCAAGCCGGGATCAGCCCTTCCCGCAGCCAGAACAGACGGGGCAGGCCGTTGACATGCGGGGTCTCGGAGAAGACCACCTCTACGCCCGCTTCCCGAGCGGCCTCCGGCAGGGACCCCACCGGCTCTCCGCACTCTTCCACCGGATAGTCGAAGAGGCGCCGGTTGAAGGCGTACGCCTCCTCCATCTGCTGCGTCCACTAGGCGCGGCGCCGCGCCTCTTCGCTCTCGGTCACAGAGCAGCGGCCCCCTTCCTCACGGCTCCGGCCTTTCGCCCTCCCGCCATAGCTCGTGCAGCAAACGGGCCGAGGTCTCCACGAGTTTGTACCCCGCGTAAGGCTCCAGGCGCGACCAGTGAATGGCTTCGCCCGAGTACCCGCCACCCAGCACGCCGTAGATGGTGGGGCAGTATCCACCGCGGCCGTCCGCCAACTGCGTCACCGCCGTGACCGCCGCTGGGCTGCGCCGCTTCATGTCCAGCCCGAACTGGCAGTAGAGTTCACAGGGGTTGGTGATCATCGCCCACTCGCCGACGCGCACGGCATGAATCGGCAGCACATCGCGCGGGTCCGCCGCAAACTCCTCCTGAAGCCGCAGGACACCACACACGTCGAGAACGTAGTCCCAGCGTCCGGCCTTTTCCTCGCCCTTCTCTCGGGTCGCTAGGGCTCGCTGCAGCGCCTCGGGAGAGGGCAGACGCACGCCTACTTCCAGATCTTCGTAGGTATGCCGCAGGGTCACCTCCCCCGTCGGGTCTGCCTCCCCCAGCAGGCGCAGCGTCTCTCCCGCCAACATGGCCCCGATCTCGCGCAGGCGGCGCTCGCCATCGTGGTGCTTGCGGTTCAGTTGATTCCAGGGCGAGACATCTCCACTTGCCCCTTGGAGATACAGGATAGGAAGCGCCGGGTCCAACGCCTCGCGAACCAGGCGGCGCGCCTCGCCGGGGAAGTCGGCGCTGGCGAAGTTTCCGCTCTCCACGCAAGTAGCGTGGCAGCAGTTGTTGTGTGCCACGGCCAGGTAGCGCCCCTGTTCATCCACTACAAACAGCACCCCATGCTCGGGGTCCTCCGGCCCTTCTAGACCAGTGAAGTCCGGTCGCGTGGTATCGCCGTACATGGAGTGCGAGCCGTCCGCCCAGCACAGGCGCCGATTGTAACCGATATGTGCGCGCCCTAGGGCCCAGCCGACCCGTGCCGGGCGAGCCGAGCGCACCGCTTCCGCCGCTCCCTCCAGCAAGGCGTGCCGCAGGCGCGCCAGGTACGTCTCACTCGGCGCCGAGTCATGCAAGATCCCCAGCACATCCGGCCCGGTGTGGGTGTGCGTGCAGAACATGATGACGTTCCGCTCGGGCAACCCCACCCGGGTGCCCAACAGCGCAGAGGTCTCGCGTGTCCAGGGGGTGCCCGGTACCGTGCAGAGGTCTAGACTGATCAGCAGCACCTGCTCCTGACCGTCGGTCAGGTACAGGAAGTTGGCCTCCAGGTTGTCTCGGATGTATTCGCAGAATCGGCGGTGCAACTGCCCGGCAATATCATCGCCGAGATCCGGATTGATGGTGCGGGTGGCGGCACCTGCAGACAGAGGCATAGGGAATCACTCACTTTCACGACTGGGGAAATGCTGGCCGTGCGACACTTGGCACTCATAGCCTGGTTGACCGGCAAACCGCACCCGGCGCCGCTGTACATACGGCTAGCACATTGCGGACTTTGACTCGCCCTCAACTTCCGCCAGAGCCACCTGCAGATACTCTAGAGCCCTCCGTACGGCGGCCTCCGGTAGGTATTCGTTGCCTTCGTACTCGATGTCTATGTATCCCTGATAGCCGCCCGCGCGCATCGCCCGCAGGACAGCGTGATGGTCCAGTATACCCTCCCCAATCAGCGCGGCTTGGTAGCGGCGCCCGTCCAGGCCCAGCAACCCCCGTCCGGATTCCGCGAGGCGCCAGTCTTTGAAGTGCGCGTGGACTGCGTATTGGGCACAGCGGGCAAACGATTGCGCTGGGTCTTCGCCGGTAGCCGCATTGCCGCTATCGAAGGTCAGGCGCAGACTGGGGACTTCGCGGAGGCCTTGTAGGAAATCGTCGGCGGTCACGAACGGGCTGTCGGCGCCGGGGAAGTTTTCCACCGTCAAGGCGATGCCCGCCGACTCCGCCTCCTCGGCGACTTCCTGGAGGCCAGCGAGATAGTTGCGCCGCGACTGTTCCCGCGGCGTCCCTGCTCTGCCCGGCGTGACCACCATCACGCAGGGTGCTCCGAGGACCGCCGCCGCTTCCAGACCCCGGCGGACCTCTGCCACCCCAGCCTGTCGCGCCGGCGCCTCCGAATGGTTGAGATCGGCGAAGAAAGTGTGGCAAGCCGCCCGCAGGCCGTAGTCGTCCAGCATCCGGCGCCACTCGCTCGCCTCCAGCCCGCTCAGGGTGACTACATCCACTGCCCCCAGGCCCAGCTCGCAGGTGAGTTCCAGCATCGCACGGGGGTCAAACTCACCCTGCCGCCACATAGTGTACGACATCATGCAGAACTTCACGACGATTTCACTCCTTAGCGGTCAGGCTTGGATTATCCCCCGCAGCCCGGCAGGGCTAGCGGCAGGTGTAATCTTCTGCTGAAGAATACATGCCGCGCCACTTCAGGCATTCGCCGGCCACAAAGGCCGTCTGCTCCATGTCTTTCTCCGGGTCGGCGGCCAGCCAAAACATGACGTTGTCGCCCGGCGCCGCCTGCTCGAACATCTGCCGCACACTCTCGGCTACCTGTCCGCGGTCGCTCAGGTCTCCGAAGATCTGCACCACCCCGGCAATGATGGCGACACTCGGCCCTAGCCGCCGCTTGCCCTCCGCGATAGTCACATCCCCCAGCGGCGGCAGCGTGAAGCCGTGCACCGCGTCCATCTTCGTCTGCCGGTAGAGGGGCAGCAGATCGCGAATCAGCCCGCAAGAATGGTGGAAGTAGAACTTGCCGGCCGCCTGGGTAATCTCCGCCAGCCGATCGGTGTACTCTAGGCAGCACTCCTCAAACATGGCCGGCGAGAGGGTGGTCGTGGAGGTGTCGTCCATGGTTACCAGGGCATCAAATTCCGGCAGCGAGGCTGCCAGTTCGAACTGCCGACGGTGGTCTCGTTCCATCACCGCAAACAGATGGTGGAGTTCCTGTCGAGCATCGGCCCAGAGGTAGGCAATTTCCTCCGGCCCGGCATGTACGCGCACCATCTGGCCCAGCGGCGTTCCGGGCAGCGGCGCGGTCAGAATCCCGTCTTCCCCGATGAGTTCCCGGCGCCGGCGCAGGGCCTCAAGGCCAGCGTGGTCAATCGCGACCTCCTGGTCCGCAAACACTTCCGCTAGCCGGGGCAGATCCTCAGGCCCTTTTACCATGTGTTCCACGGTGTACCACAGACCCGTGCTCTCGGAGAACCGCTGAACCTGCCGCAGTTCGCCCGCCGGCGTATGCCACCGAGTGACCAACTCGTCGCCATCCCGCGCCTGGGTCACTTCGACGCGCCGCTGCTCCACCCGCAGCGGCGGGCCGTACAGGTCCATGATGTCAAGCCCGAGATAGCGTGAGAAGGCGACAGTGCTCTCGTCCGACCAGCGCACCTCCCGCAACGCCTCCGCCAGAGCCGGGTCCATGCCACGCTTATGCGGCTGATTGTAGGGATCCACATGCCCGGCGACCGGAATCCATTCTGGCCTTTCGTGCCGCAGCACACGGCGTATGTTCTCGCGAGCGGTAAGCATGGAATGGTGGCTGGTGGGTGGTGGTTGGTGGATCGTGGTTGGTGATTCGTGGCTCAGGGGTCAGAACCCTTTGTGCGAGCATTCTCCGAAACAAAGTGCTTGCTTAGGGCGCTGATGGCCGCTGGGCACCGCGCGCGTAGACCTTCTCCCGCCTCGCGCGGGCCGAAGTCCGCCTCTAGGGGCCCTCGTTGTAGAACACATACAGCCCGTCCTTGCCCGGCGCCACCACGTCCAGCCTGCCTGTGCCCCGCAGATCGGCGAGGGCAAAGTGGATCCCGAGGCCCTTGCCCACGCGGGACGGGCCGTAGTCAATCACCTGCTTGCAGAAGCCCTCCCCGGTCCACCGGAAGTAGTAAGAGCCCACGGGGTCGAATTCGCCCGGATCGCGACCGCAGTGCGCCCGATAGCGCTTGCCGGTGATTAGTTCGCACTGCCCGTCGCCGTCTATATCCGCCCACTGCAAGTCGTGGTACTGGGAGTTGTCGGGGTCAATCGGGTGACGGATCCAGGTCCGCGAGCCCCCCTCGTCCACCCGCTGCTCCCACCAGTCCAGGCCGTAGTCGTGGGCCTGGCCCACGATGAGGTCGCCCAGGCCATCGCCGTTGAGATCCACCACCAGGATGGGCACACTGGCACTCCCCAGGTCGAACTCTCGATGGAAGATCCACTCGCCCTCCCAGGGGTTCTTGGGTGCCTCCAGCCAACCATTGTGGAGAATGAAGTCCCCGCGCCCGTTGCCGGTGAGGTCGCCGAAGCCCAGGCCGTGCCCCTGGGGCCCGGGATGAACCTGATAACGCGCAAACTCGCCCGTTCCTCGCCCGGCTGCGTCGGTGAGCAGTTTGTACACTACAAGGGGGCCGCCCGGCGTATTGGGCACAATCTCGAGCTGGCCGTCGCCGTCTACGTCCCAGGCCCGCGTGGTTTCCATGCTCCCCGTCTCGGCGATGACGTGCTCCGGCCATTGTTTCTCCGGATCGCGCGGGTTCTCGCGCCAGCGGAGCGTATTACCCCACCAGCCGCCGGTGATGAAGTCGAGGTAACCGTCGCCGTTGACGTCTAGGGGTATGGTGGAGAAGTCATCGAAATACTCGCCCTCGGCGCGCACTTCTCCGATATGGTGAGCACGCCGGAAATCGGGCCCCTCATACCACCAGGCACCCGAAACGATGTCCAGGGCACCATCATTGTTGACGTCGAACACACCCGCCGACTCGTAGCGCTCGTCGGCAATGAGGACTTTGCGGAAGGAAAGAGGCATACACTTTACCTCTAGTGACTGTCCTGGATGGAACGCAGTAACCACAGCACCCCCGCACGCGGTGTAAGCGCCGCCTCCTCGCCTCCTTTCTGGTCAGAGGCGGGCCAGACCTCCGGCGCAGAGCCCGCTCGCCGGGAGCCTGTGGCGTAGGTCGGGGTCACTTCTGCGGCCCTCCCAGCTCCTGGCTGAGCAGCGTCCCGAACCGCTTGCCGATCGCTAGTGCCGGGTCGAGAGGTACCTCGACCGGTTCCACGTCTGCGGGAACGGCGATCGAGGGCGTCGGGCACAAGGTCTTCCCGGCAAACTGGGGAAGCCACTGCGCCTCGGCAGCCAAGAGTTCAGCGGTCATCTCCCTGATTTCCCGCAGAGTGCACACCGCCGAGGTCAACGGATCCAGGGCAATCGCCTGCATGGCCAGTTCCGGGTCGCCGGTCAGGCACGCTTCGACGGCCAGCGTTTGTACCGTGACATTGCTCTGGTTGAGCGCCGCGCACTGCGGCGGCAAGGCCCCCACCCGCAAGGGATGCAGCCCCTCGCGGTCCACGTACACCGGCACCTCCACGCAGCAGCCCGGTGGGAGGTTGGTGATATATCCGTCGTTGCGCACGTTGCCCTGCAACCGGAAGGGCTTGCCGGTAGCATGCGCCTCGAGCACGTAGGAGCAGTACTCTACGCTGCGCGGCTCTAGCGTCGTGGCTTCGTACTCCAGTGGGTCAATCTGCGCATACTTCTCCGCCACCAGTCTGCACCAGCGGTAATACGCGCCGGACTCCCCTCCGAAGGCGGGCTGGTCGCAGAACTCCCTCAGGGCCCGCTCGCTGCTGCGGAACCAGGGCACGTACTCCGACAGGTGCCCCGTGCTCTCGGTCATGAAATAGCCGAAATGCCGCATGACCTCGATGCGCACCTTCTCATTCACGTAGTACTCTGGCTTCTCGCAGTTGGCCTTGAAGAGCGGATAGAGGTCGCGCCCCTTGTGCTCCAGTTTCAGGAACCAGGCCATGTGATTGATCCCCGCGCAGAGGTAGTCAATCTCCTCCTTGGGAACTCCGACGTAGCCGGAGATCAGGTCCAGCGTCGTCTGTACCCCGTGACACAGGCCGATGAAGGGCACATTGGAGACCCGCCCCAGCGCGTAGCAGCAGGCGCCCATGGGGTTGGCGTAGTTGAGCAGCAGCGCGCCCGGGCGGGAGACCTCCTCCATGTCCTTGACCAGTTCCACCAGGACGGGGATCGTCCGCAGGCCGCGCATGACCCCTCCCGGCCCCAGCGAGTCGCCGATGCACTGGTCCACGCCGTACTTGAGAGGGATCTCGTAATCGTGCCGGAAGGCCTCGACGCCGCCTACCTGGATCATGCAGATCACATAATCGGCGTTGCGCAGGGCCTCGCGCCGGTCAGTGGTAGCGTAAACCTCCGCATTGACCCCGTTGTCGCTGATCATGCGCTGGGCCAGCGCTTCCATCTTGCGCAGTTTGGGCTCGGTCGGGCTCATCAGCGCATAGGTGGCGCCCGCCAACGCCGCCGTCTGCAACATGTCATTGAGCAGCGTCTTGCAGAAGACGATGCTCCCTGCTCCGATCATGGCGATCTTCATCGTGAGGTCCTCCCTGTGCTGGACGGTCCGCGCGGCGCATCCTGGCGCTCGTGGGAGGCTGGGGCCGAGCGCGCAGCCTATAGGTCCGAATGCGAAGCCAGCCCGTCGCAGAACGGGCCGGCCTCCCCGCCTCTCCGCGCCGGCTGGGCCGCCCCCCGACTGTACTTATCCCCTGACGCGCACCGTCGTTCCCGCCGGTATGGTCACCTGCTGCTTCAGCGCCTTCAGGCCGGTGATCTCGGCGGGCGTCTCAATAGTTGCGGTGATAGCCGCGTCGGTAGGGTTGTTCACGGCCACGACGATCCGGTCCGGCGTCCACTCCTCGATGTCCATGTAAAGGTCCTGATTGTCCGCAGTGACGAAGTTGCCGAGGTAGAACTTGGTGTCCCCAGTTACGTCCAAGGTGGTGACTCCCAGTCCGTCTGCAAAGCCGAACTGGTCGGTGAAGTCGGTGGGCGCATCCGACCGCCACACGCCTGCCACCCAGCGCGGGTTGAGGCCGGAGATGAGCAGTGGCACGTCCGCCGCGACCACCGTGGCCTGGATGGTCCCCGCCAGACCGTAGTTAGTAGCCTCGGCCGGCGTCACGAATACGCCGCTCCCCAGGCTACCTCTGGTGAAACTCAAGGCGCGGGCAGCCCCTAGGAAATCCGGGGCCTCGGTGAACGGCGCTTTGCGCGGATCGCCCATCACGAGCATGCGCGCGGCAAAGGTGGTGCCGGCCTTGATGGTGGCTTCCACAGGAGCCATCAGCCCCAGCCGGCCGTTCTGCAGACGCATCCCCGGACTGAGTACTACCACATATCCCACTTGGTCGCCCGGTTGCAGGTCTAGCGTGAGCGCAGGCGTGATCTCGCCAGTCTCCCCATTTGCCCGCCGGTACTGACCACTGACGCTCACGAACCACGGCCACACACCCTCGCCGTTGCGGGTCGCGTCCATTTTAGTCTTGATGTACACCTCGTACACGCTGAGCTCTGGGCCGCCCTCGTGCGGGGTGATCATGCTCACCCGCACCTTCCCCTCGTACAGTCGGGAGGGAGCCGTGATGCGCATGGGCGCTGCGTCATAGGCGATGTCGGTCAAGGTCTCGGCGTTGACGTAGCGCTGCCCAAGTAGCCAGTCACTCACGCAAACGCGGTTGCTGGTCAGGGGGAACTCGCACATGGGCGAGAGCATGGCCCCCTTGGTGTAGTTGATGATGGCGTCGCCCTCTTTGGTCTCCTGCACCGGCATGTGGATGTCCAGCCAGGGCAGATTGGTGCCTGTGTAGTAGTGCGGCACGTAGCCCAGCCAGTTCTGCCGATCGCCGCAGCGGAAGATGAACCGTTTGGGGACGTTGCGCAGGTGTGGGCTGATGGCCCGGCGGCCCTCCGCGTCGGTCACTACGAGAAACCAGTGGTGCTGCACGGCATGGTAGCCGTCGAGCGTCTCCCGGAAAGTGGTGGCGTTGGGCGTCCAGCGCCGGTAGGGCTGGCCCTCGGCGTAGAGCACCGCCTCCTTGATCGGCGCCTCGGCGGTTGCCCCCAGCGCCATCCGGTAGCGGTTGCGGTTCTCCTCCGGCTTGCCTACGTCCTTGTTGAAGATGGTCCAGATGTCAATGATAGGCCCTTCGGTGATGAAGTAGCGCAGCGGGCAGTCAAAGAAGTGGGAAAGCGCGCAGCGGAAGTAGTCCGCCGCGTGCTGCACGGTGTCCGAGGGCATGATCTGTTGGAAGCCGGTGCGGGCCGCCTGTGCCACCTCGGCCGGTGAGAAGACCTCGTGCACCGCCAAGGGGATCGGCTGGGAACCGCTGGCCACCTGCCAGGCGTAGGCGACGAAGCCGCCGTCCACCTGCTGGCCGCCCCGGTAGGTGGCAACCGGAATCGCTTGATAGTGCTTGAACATGCGGTACTGGTGGGGCGAGGAGCCGGGCCGGGCGATGGCCGCCATGTGCGTGGTAAAGCCCAGGGACATGACGTTGTTGGCCTTGAGATACTTGCCGTCTTCGGTGAGCCAAGACTTGGCCGGATAGTTGGGCTGGCCGAAGATGAGGTAGCGGCCGCCCTCGGGGTCGGCGATGTCAATCCCCGGCAGGCAAACCAACGTGTCGGTGGTGTTCTTCACGCAGTCGCGGCGGAGCGCCTCCCAGCGTTCCGGACCGCCCAGCGCCTCGAAAGTCTCGGTGAAGGCCACGAGCGAGTATCCTGCCTTTTGGGCGGCCTCGGCGAACTCGGCTACGCTCCCCTTGCCGTCGGAGTAGGAAGAGTGGACGCCGACCAGCGCTCGGAAGTACTTGAGTTCCCCGGTGATGGTGGGGTCGGGATGCTCATCGTAGTAGACCTGCT
>CALFVE010000253.1 GCA_937928475.1 uncultured bacterium
CGGGATGGTGGAAGAGTTCAATCTCCCTAAACACGATGCCCTGCCGGTAGCCGGTGCCCAGCGCCTTCATCGTCGCTTCCTTGGCCGCCCAGCGCAGGGCCAGGGCCTCCCCGGAGCGCTTGCGGGCTAGGCAGTCCGCTCGCTCTCGCTCCGTGAAGACGCGCCGCAGGAAGCGGTCGCCATACTGCTCAGCGAGCCGCTCAATGCGGGCGATGACGACCAGATCGGTGCCGATGCCGATGATCAAGGGACTGCCTCCGGGAGGTCAGACGGCGTGCAGAGTATAGCCCGCCTCGGCGGTTGACTCAAGCCCGCGCCTCTCCCCCACCTCCGCGTCTGTGGTACAATGACCGGCGTGAGCAGCGCCCGGGTGCTTGTTTACGATCTCGACGTACCGGCCCTGCGCCGGTGGATGCAAGACCACGGCCAGCCGGATTACCGCGCCCGGCAAGTCTACACCTGGCTATACCGGCGGTTCGCGCTCTCCTTCGAGGCGATGACCGACCTGCCGGTCTCTCTGCGTCAGGCGCTGTCGCAGGAGCTGCTGCTCCCCGGCTGCCAGATCTTCGCCGAACGCCACGGTCAGGACACCCACAAACTGCTTCTCGAGTACGAAGACGGTAGCCAGGTGGAATGTGTTTCCATTGCTACCGAGGGCCTGCCCACTTTCTGCCTTTCCACGCAGGTGGGCTGCGCCATGGGTTGCGCCTTCTGCGCCTCTACCCTGCAAGGCTGCGAGCGGAATCTGACCACCGGCGAGATCCTGGCGCAAGCCACCAGTCTAGCCGCACGGCACGGCCGTCCCGGCAACGTGGTGTTCATGGGCATGGGGGAACCCTTGCTCAACCTGGGGAACGTCGAAGCCGCGGTGCGGCGGCTGACCGATCCGCAGGCCTTCGGCCTCTCCCCGCGCCGCATCAGTATCCCCACGGTGGGCATCGTCCCCCAGATCCGCAGACTGGGAGAGATGAACCTGGGGGTGAACCTCGCTATCTCGCTCAACTCCACCCGCGACGACCAGCGGCGTGAGTTGATGCCAGGGGCGGCGCGCTGGAACCTGCGAGAACTCCTGGCCGCCGCAGCCGACTTCAGCCGCCTTACCGGGGGCCAGCCAGTCACCTTCGCTTACGTGCTCCTGCGCGGGGTCAACGACTTCCCGGCTGACGCCGAGCGACTGGTGAACATGCTCAGGCCTCTGCGCCACCACCTCAACCTCATCCCCTTCAATCCGGTCGAACACGCCCTGCTTCAGCCCCCCGCTGAGAAGCATGTACAGGAGTTCGCCCGACGTCTCCGGCGGGGCGGGCTTAATGTGAGCATTCGCCGCAGCAAGGGGACAGACATCGAGGCGGCCTGCGGGCAATTGCGCCGGCGGGCCGGGAAAGCGAAAGAGCCACCCCGCAGGGCGGCCGTTCAGGTCAAGAGTGGCTGCCGGGCTAGGAATCGAACCTAGAGTCAACTGATCCAGAGTCAGTCGTGTTACCGTTACACCACCCGGCAGCGCGAGTTTATTATGCCATCTAACGGTAAAGGTGTCAACCCGCCGCGCGCTCTTCCCGCCTGCCTGTGTCTCCCATCCATTGCTTGATTCGCTCCACTACCTGCGAGGCGGTGAAGCCAAAATGCTGGGCCAGCGCCGTGTACGGCGCCGAAGCCCCAAAGCGGTCGAGACCGATGATGAGGCCGTCCTCGCCCACGTAGCGTTCCCAGCCCAGCGTGACCCCAGCCTCGATCGCCACCCGCCAGCGGCAGCCGTAGCCGCATACCCGATGCCGATACTCCTCCGGCTGCTCCTCGAGCAACTCCCAGCAGGGCATACTCGTTACCTGAACTTGCTCGCCCTCCGCCGCCAGGACTTCTGCAACCTCCAGCGCCAGGGCCACTTCTGAGCCGCTGGCTATGATGACCACGTCAGGCTTCTCCGCGGCGCGCAGGATGTACCCGCCCTGCCGCAGTCCCTGCGCGGGTGCGTATTTCGCGCGGTCAATCTCAGGTACTTTCTGCCGGGTCAGCAAGAGGGCCGTCGGCCCTTCGCGGCGCTCCAGAGCGACCGCCCAGGCGAGGGCGGTCTCCGGCCCGTCCGCAGGGCGGATCACGTAGAGATTGGGGATCGCCCGCAGTGCCAGGTGCTGCTCAATCGGCTGATGGGTGGGGCCGTCCTCGCCGAGAAAGATGCTGTCGTGGGTGAAGACGTAGATTACGGGCAGATGGCTCATGGCCGCCAGGCGGATGCTGGGGCGCATGTAGTCGGAGAAGACCTCGAAGGTCCCGCCATAGGCACGGAAGCCTGATTCCACCAGGCCATTCAAGATACCCCCCATGCCGTGCTCGCGAACCCCGAAGTGCAGATTGCGCCCGGCGAAGGACCCCGGCGCGACGGAGGGATAGGCCTTCAGGAGCGTATTGTTGGAGGGAGCCAGGTCCGCCGAGCCGCCCACCAGCCAGGGCACGGCCTCTGCCGCGGCCTGCAGGATCGCCCCCGAGAACTGGCGGGTCGCGTTGCTGCCCGAGGGCACCGCCGCCAAGAGCCGCGCTTCGAGGTCAGCGGGCATTTCCCCCGTCCACATCTGCTCCCACTGGGCCCACAGTTCCGGGTGCTCGGCTCGATACGCCTCGGCTTGGGCCTGCCACTCAGCGTAAGCAGACGTAAGCGCCGCCACCCGTTCCGCGCAGTCTTGTCTCACCTCCTCGGGAACGAAGAAATGCTTGTCCACGCAGCAGTGCAGGGCTTCCTTGGTGGCGCAAACCTCCTCCTGGCCGAGGGGCGCGCCGTGGGCCTCGGCTGTGTCCATTGCTCCGGGGCTGCCGTAGGCAATATGGGTGCGGCACGAGATCAGCAGGGGCCGCTCGCGCCGAGTGCAGGCGTGCTCTAGCGCCCCCGCTATCTCCCCGTAGTCATGCCCGTCTATCTCCAGCGTCTCCCAGCCGTAGGCGGCGAAGCGCGCCGGCACCTCCTCTGAGAAGGCCAAGTCCGTGGGGCCCTCGATCGTGATCTTGTTGTTGTCATAGAGACAGACCAGGTTCGCCAGCCGCAGATGCCCGGCCAGCGAGGCCGCTTCGGAGGCGACGCCCTCCATCATGTCCCCGTCGCTGGCGATAACGAAGACGCGGTAGTCCCAAAGCGGAAAGCCAGGCCGGTTGAAGCGGGCCGCCAGCATCTCCTGGGCCAGGGCCATGCCCACGGCGTTGCTCAAGCCCTGCCCGAGCGGCCCGGTGGTGGTCTCCACCCCCGGGGGCAGCCAGTACTCCGGGTGCCCGGGCGTCCGGCTGCCCAGTTGCCGAAAGCGCTGCAATTCCTCCATCTCCAGACCGAACCCGAACAGGTGCAGCAGGGAGTAGAGCAGCATGGAGCCATGCCCGGCAGAAAGTACGAAGCGGTCGCGGCCGGGCCACGCGGGATCCTGGGGATTGAACCGCAGGTAGTGGCGCCAGAGCATCCAGGCGTAATCCGCGGCCCCCATGGGCATGCCGGGGTGGCCGGAATTGGCCTTCTGCACGGCGTCCATAGCCAGGCACCGCAAAGTATTCGCGCCCCGCCGAGCAGCGGCAATCTCCGCCTCAGTCAGTACTACGCGCATAGGACTTATATCCTCACTTCTTCAGAATTGGCGGCCGATTTCGCCGAGCGAAGAGCCGATTCCTCCCGCCGGGCACAGGCGTGACGACGCGCCCAGGCCAGGGCACAGGAGCGGGGAGGGAGAAATGAGGGCCCCAGAAGCGATCTCCCCAAGGACTAGGGGATGGACGCCGCGATCTTCTGCAGCGTTTCCTCCGGGAACTGGCCGATGACCACGTAGGCCGTCTCCCCCCGCACGGCGAGAGCGACCGCACCGCGAGGGCTACGGATCACGACCGCACCGCCCTCAGCGGCGGCCGCGGGAGGCGCAGGATGCTGGCCGAGTTCCCGGCGCCGACTCACGATCACGGTAAGGAAGCGCACCCCGTCGCTGTAGCGCAGAATCCCGCGCTGCCGGTGGGAAGTGGGCCGGGTGAGGAAACCGCCTTGCAGCGAATAGCCCTCGGGGACGTACGCGGGCAGAGCCACCGGCACCCCCAGGGTCTCGCTCATCTCCTCCACAGTCGCGGGAGTGTGCGGACCGAAGCGGCGAGCGGGCCCCGTGCCCGCGGCGTGCTTCTCCCCGGGATGCGAGGGAGGCTGCGGCCGCAAGCCGCGCGGCCGTGTCGCGCTAGCCCCAGGAGGGCTGGGGGGAACGCCCGAAGTGTCCGTGTCCGGCTTCGCAGTAGTCTCAGTCGGCGGGGCTGCTGAGGGCACCTGGCTGGAGGCCGCCGGTCTGTGTACACCAGACCTGACCGCGGCCGAGGGCCAAGCCGGGCGGCCGGGCGGCTTCGTGCCCGCCGGGGGAGTTGCCGCGAGGGAGGGCGGAGCGACCGGCGCCTGCCGCTGACCATACTTGACCTCGAGGTAGCGAGTAGCAAAGATGACGCGTCCCTCGGGGTCGCGCCGCTCACGCCCCAGG
The DNA here is from genome assembly GCA_937928475.1 of uncultured bacterium. Lineage (GTDB taxonomy): Bacteria > Armatimonadota > Zipacnadia > Zipacnadales > Zipacnadaceae > Zipacnadum. The sequence goes on from CALFVE010000253.1 coordinate 4,479, forward strand.
GGGAAGCCGGTTTCCTCATCTACCCACAGGTTGATCTGGGGGCCGGGCCAACGCCCGCGCGGTCCGATGGTCACCTGACGCACGGGACGACCGGCGATGGTCGCTCTGCCCCCCAGCCCAACCTCGTAGCGTCCCTCCAATTGCTCCACGGGAGGAATGAGCTCGGGACCTTGGGCCAGCGGTTGACGCGCTCCCGGTCCCTTCACTCGGATCAGGTCGCGGTTCTGGCGCACGATCTCCTGGCCGGCAATCGGACCTTCCACAAACTTCATCACTGTGTACTCGGGAGTCCGATTGACCTCTGCCACTCCTTGCACGGTCCCCTCAGGTCGGGCCAAGGTGGTCTGAACGCGTCCCTCCAGGTTGACGGTCTGCTCAGCAGCGCGGGCCCGCCGCAGCAGTTCCAGGGCCTGCTGCTCCTGGTTCCCAATCTGACAGCCCCCCAGAAGGGCCGCGACCGCCAAGCCTCCAACAAATTGCGCCAACCACCAGACTCGCATAGGATGGCTCGCCTAAGCGCCTCCAGTCAGAGCCGAATCCAGAGCCCGGGCCACGTCGCCGGCCCAGGGGTCGTCACGCACGATCTGCGCCTCCACGTTTTCGGCGACCATCGCCTCCACCGCCGGGATGCGGTCCACTACTGTCACCTGCGGCCGGCTCCAAAAGGCCGCGGCCAGTCCAACAACGGCGGCTACGGAGGCCAGAACGGCCGCCGGCCGCCACAGCCGACGCCCGGCCCGCACCGGCTCGGGCCGGCGCGCGGCGATCCGCGCCGCCACCGCCGGCCACAGGTCGTGAGGCGCCCCTGCGGCTCTCGCCGCCGGCAGCAGGGCGCGAAGTTGCTCCTCGCACGCGTACGCCTCCCGGCAGCGGGTGCACCTCGCCAGATGGTCTTGCACGGCCTGCCGCTGGGCCTCGGTCAGATCCTTATGTTCATACGCCAGTTGTAGTTTTCGGCAGACTCCGCAGCGCATGTCGCTACACCTCCACCGGCGCGCTCAGCGCCGGCCCCAACTTCCTGCGCAAAGCCTCTCGCCCGCGGGCCAGGCGGGAGATCACCGTGCCTCGCGCAATCCCCAGCATTCGCGCAATCTCGTTCACAGGCAGGTCCTCCCAATAATACATCGCCACCACCAGGCGCTGATGCTCCGGTAGGGACATCACGGCTCCCTGCACCCGACGCGCCAGGGCCTCGCGGGAGACTGCCAAAGCCGGAGGATCCCCCGGATCCGCCAGACGCTCGGCGTGCTCCTCCTCCAGCCCCTCAGTGGCCGGGCGATGGCGGATATGATCCCAGACCAGGTTCAGAGCAATCCGCCGCAGCCATCCGCTGAAGGCCTGCTCGTGCCGCAGCCGGCGGAGGTTCTCCCAAGCCCGGACGAAGGTATCCTGGGTCAAGTCCTCCGCCAGGCTCACGTCGCCCACCATGTGCAGGGCGAGAGTGTAGATGCGCCGCTCGTGAGTCCGGAACAACTGTTCGAAGGCCTCGAGGGATCCGTGCTGCGCGGCCCGTACCAGGGATTTCTCCTCCGCGGTCATGGGCCAATGATTGTGTACTATTTCTGCGGCCGAAACCACT
>CALFVE010000254.1 GCA_937928475.1 uncultured bacterium
GAGTTGGGCGAAAGCCCCGCCGGAGAGAGCCTGGCCGCCGTACATGGCGGTCAGGCCGGCCGCGATGTAATACAGAATGTAGATCTGGGCGCGGTTGAGCCGAACAAAGGAGCGGCGCGCGATTTCGGCAAAGAGAATGATGGTGACCCACTCGGCGGCGTTCCCTAGGGAGATGCCGGCGACCAGCCCCAGGTAAATGGCCCCCGGCATCATCACGAAGCCCACGAACAGCGCTCCGGCCAGGGAACGGGCATCGAAACCGTCGGTGTAGGTCTCGGGCCGCTCCATCAGGCTCCGATAAAGTTCGATTTCGGGGTCCTGAAATCGTGCCACGGTGAACCTCCCTGCGTCTCCTCTCCCTACCCTCTCCCGCCGGGCGGGAGAGGGTCCGGCGTCCCCGCCGGCGGGAGGGAGTCTGCCCTAAGCCGTCGGCTCCTCCCCCGTCACGCTTGCCGGCGCGCCTTCTTCCTCCACCAGCCGGCCTTCCAGCAAGAGCAGCGCGTTTTTCCCGTACTCGCCCTTCTGCGCAGCCGGGAAGGTGCGCCAGAGCAAGTACTGCTTGCGGATGATGTTGATGAAATTGCGGGTTACCCGCATCCAGGAGGCGTCATCGCCGCTTTGGCGAACAATGGTGGCCTCGATGTTGAAGATCTCCGGGTCGTCGGTCGGCACCGTCTCCACGATCAGCCGCTCGGAAACGCCCAGGTCGTACGGCGCCAGCCACACCATCGAGGCTAGGCTCAGCCCCTCCCCCTTCTCATACTGCTCCCGCCTAAGGGTGATGTCAGCCGTAGAGAACTGGCCCAGCGAGTAGTCGGTGTGGGCCATGAGGAACTCACGCAAGTACATGTTCACGCCCAGGGCCTGGTCGCCGGTCACGGTGAAGGGCAGGCGCATATGCAAGACATCGCCCTCCGGCTCGGGGAGCGACCAGCGCCGCTCGATGCCGGGCATGGCGATGTCCGAGGCCCGCCGCGCCGGGTACATGACGGAGGCCAGCACCGTGGCCATGATCACCAGCGTGGTGGCTACCGCTGAGAGCGAGGAGTAGTTCAGGTTGAGGCTGGCGCTCAGATGGAAGGCAGTGATAACCTTGGCCGCCATCTGGCCGACCAGGTAGCCGGCGATGGCGCCCAGCACCGCATAGACGCTAGCCTCGGCGATGAACAGAGCAGCCACGTGGTTGGGGGCGAGGCCCAGGCTGCTGTAGATGTAAATCTCGCGCACCCGCTCATAGACGGAGCCCAGCATGGTATTGAGCACGATAGCCGCGGCGATCAGGATGGGGATAAGCACGTTGCTCATTCCCGCGACCCCGGTCGCGGCCACTGCACTGCACAGGTAGGTCTTGCCGCCTACCCCCGCGTACAGGTTCAGCTCCACCCGCGTAATCAAGCGGTTGAGCACCCGTTCCGCGGCCTTCTCGGCGTCCTCCCCCCTGGTAGCGATGGCTACCGAGCGGAGCGTCGCGTTATGATTCATGGCGAACTGGTAGGGGACGATGACCACCGCATCGGGAACGAGGTGGATGTACTCCTGCATCTCCCCGCCCTTCATCGAGCGCCCGCGCGACTCTTCCACCTGGGCCTGCGCCATCTGCTGTTGCATGACCAAAAAGTCCACGGGCGTGAGCACCTCACCGTCGAGGTCTTGGGCGGTCTTGAAGCGCGAGGAAGCCAGGATCCCGATGACGGTCATGCGGTTGCCGAAGACGCTGACCGTGGCGGTGCCGATGTCCTTGGGAGCCACGTCGAGGGCCTTGGCGACCCCCTCGGGGAGGATGCACACGTTCTCGTCCGTGGGCCGGAACCAGCGACTGCCGGGGATGAGGTACTCCTGGGGGCGAGTGATCTCGGCCTCGCTCGGCATCATCCCCAGCATGGCGGTGGCCATGTAACTCTTGCTCCCTCGGCTGACGTCCACGAAAGATTGCTTACCGATTTCGGCGGAGAAGTACCAGGCCCGTCCAGCCACCGCGGCCGTGTTGCCGAACTCGGTCGCCATCTGGCCGTAGGTGACCTCCCCGATGGGCAGCCAGGTCTTGTCGCGGATGAGCACCCCGTTGTACGGCGCCAGTTTGGGGATCAGGATCTTGTTGGCCCGCACGCTCTGCACTACCGAGGTAAAAGACATCACCGTAAAGGTGAGCAAGATCAGCGTCAGGCAGGTCAGCAAAGTCCGCGTCTTGCGGCGGCGCATGTTGGACACGCCCAGGCTGAAGGCCGCCGCCGAGGCGCTCAGCCGCCCCACGTCCGCGGTGTGCACCCCCGTCTGCTCGTACTTGACCTGCTTCATCTGCTCCTCGAACTTGCCCACGATGATGCTGATGACTAGAGCCCCCAAGGCCAGGATGACGAAGGCCAGCAAGATCACGATGGAGGTCTTGGACAAGGCAAAGGCGGGATGCACCAGGTACAAGATAATGAAGATGCCTAGGAAGATGCCGCCGGTGCCCAGCAGTTGCCATTTGAGGTCGGGGTGGCCGATGAGCAGCCGTTCCAGGAAGAAACTGAAGGGCAAAAGCAGCGCCATGTAAAAGATAATGCCCTTGACCACGTCGTTGGCGGTAGCGCGCACCGCGGGATAGGCGCGCGATTCCAGGGCCCAGGCAGCCCGGGCCGCCGTAATAAACTCATCGTACCGCCACTGGCGGAGAAACTCCGAGGCCTTTTCCAGTTGCTCCTTAGCAGCGCGGTGGGCCTCGTTGACCAGATTGTTGGTGATGCCGTACTGCTGGAGCAAGCCGATGCGCTGCTCGTCCAGCGTCCACATATCGCGGGCTACCAGGTAGGGGCTCATGTAGATGGAGGGCGTCTCGTCCACCAGGTAGCCGTCGCCTTCGGGCTTGCCCGGGGCGGGATTGAGCAGCAGGAAGCGCAACCCCAGCAGGCTAGCCGCCATGGTCACGCGCAAGCGAGTACCCGGCGGCGCGAACACCACGCCCACCGGCTCGTAGTTGCTTACCATGCGCCGGGGCGGCAGGGGCAGACAATAGCCGTAGGTATAGGGCTCGGCTTCCAGCCCAGCATCGTAGACGTAAATCTGCTGCAGCAGGTCGAAGAAGCGCTGGTCCACCATGTCGTACAGCGCCACGGGCTTGCACTCGAACATGACCACCGTAACCGGCTTGATCGGCTGGTCCAGATCCACCTCGATCGGATAGGCGGTAGCGCCGTTGACGCCCAGGTCCGGGGCCATCTCGATGCTGCCATCCTGGGGATCGGTCAAGAAGCCTTCCACTTTGGTCTTGCCACCCACCGCCCGCACATTCGGCAGGCCAGCGAGGTCGAAGCGGCCCTCATCGTCCACCGCGTCGAAGCATTCCTTGCGCACGCCCATCGCCGTCTTCTCCACGTTGCGGACGGTGGCGATTCCCCCCAGCACCGGCTTGTCCGGGAAGGTACTGACCGCGGGGTCGAACTGCACCAGGCGCCCCTTGGCCTCCACGAAGTTGTCCTCCAGTTCGATCTTGTACAGGTCGCGCGGCTGGGTGACCGAGACCAGGTCGCAAAGAAGACAGGCTAGGAAGCGCGTCTGCTCCACCAAGTTGTCCGGGTTCATCCGCTCGGGGAGGTCGCGGGGGGTATCCACCAGCGGCCGCCCGTCGTTGATGGTGGCCAGCCCCATCGCCGGAATACCGGCCAGCACCCCGACCTCGCTGCCCAAGCCCAGGTGCCCGGCCATGTAAGTCTGCCAGTTCTTGCCCTGCAGGGCGTTGATCCCGTCCACGAATCGCTGGGCCGGGTCCACCGACAGGGCCTGGCCGACCAGGGCCGCGTACTCGCGAGCCTTCTTGCCTACATCGGCGAATTTCCATTGCATGCCCTCGGCGTAGTTGTAAAAGTAGCCCTTGAAGAAGATGCCGAAGGCGGGGTTGTGACTGGAAAGGTCTACCGAGTACCACAGGGCGACGTCCTCGCCCGCAAAGTCGAGGGCGGCAATCAGGGCATAGGTAGCCTCCTGGACCGGCTTCAGCGCCTCTTCCGTGGCCTGGCCGGCGCTACGGGCCTGGCGGATCGCCGCCTCCGCCTGCTCCGCAGCCTGGCGGATCACCGGCACCCGCTGCTGGAATTCGGTGAGCAGCCGCTGGCGCTTGGCGACCTCTTCTTCGGGAAGCCGGTAGACGGCCAGTTTCCCCGCGTTGGGGTCAGTAATGGCCAGGCCGCGCGCGGCCTTGCGCTCGATCTTCGCCGTGCGGGCCTTGGCGGCGCGCACGCGACCCAGCAATCCCTTGAGGCCCCGCAGTTGCTCCTCGGGGCTGCGCATGGTCTTCTGGCCGCCGGGGCCGATCTCCTCGCCCCACAGACGGTCGGCGATACCCTCCACGTTCCTCCGCGCCTCATTCGCGACGTTGAAACAGTATCGGACATACCCGTCGGCCCGCGCCCCTCGCACCCGCTCCATCACGAAGCGCTTCTCCCCGGCTAGGGCCTGGAAGTGGCCGGAGGTGGCCAGGAAGACTACGGTGCGCTTGGGGGGTTGCGCCTGGAAGGCCTTGATCAACTGGAAGAGAGCGGCGATGGAGGCCGCTGACTCCGCGCCGGGGGCGAGACTGGGGACAATGGAGATGGAGTCGTAGTACGCCTGGATCACGACCCGTTGGCTCTTGAGGCGCGGGTCAGTGCCAGGGATCGTGCCCATGATGTTCTTGGCCGTGACCCGCTGCCACTTCATGTCACAGCGCACCGTCGCCCGCACCTCGCCCTGGGTCGCCAGCAAGCCCAGGCAGTAGTCCGCCACTTCCCGAGGCACCCAGTAGCGGGGCACGTCAGCGGGGATGGACAAGAATTTCTGCTCGGCCTCGCCCCGGATGGTCTGCTCCGGCTCGATGAAGAGCACCGCCTTGGCGCCCAGCAGGGGGGCGTTGAGCCACTGGGACTGGCAGTTGAAGTCGAGCAGCGCCAGGCTACCCGGCACCGGCTGACCGTTGAAGGCGGCGAAACTGCCGTTGCCCCCGTACAGCAGCGGGCCGCTGATCCCCTCGGGCGGGGTCTGGGGAGTGCGGACCAGGTTCGGCCACAGGGGGTAGATGACGAACTCCTTGTCGCCGACCTGCAAGGTAGCGGGGCGCTGGTCGTTGCTCACCCGGGGAGACATGACAGGGAATTCATCAACGGTTACGTCCTGCAGACCGGCTGCGCGGAAGCGCTGCTCCACTATCTGCGCCGCCCGCTCGCAGCCGGGATAGCCCGTCACCCGACTGCCCAGAGAGGCGAATTCCTGCACCGTCCGCGTGATCTCCTCGGGGGAGATCTGGGCGGCTACCTTGGCATAGTCGGTCTCGGAGGTAAGCGCTACCTCCATCTCTTCCTGGGCCAGGCTGCGAAACTCCGCGGCGGTCAGGCCCAGGGAGATGACCAACAGGAATAAGGTCGGCCTCAGTATGCGCGATTTCATCAGTGCGAAGTCACCGCCTCGACGACTGTGCGTCCTTTCTCTCGTCATCGCCCACCACACGGAGCCCGCCGGGGCTTGCCGTAGGGCGTTGCTGCCGCCCCGGAGGTAGCACCCCGCTGCTTCCCTCAGACCGCTGTCTCTTCGCCGCCCATGGTCCCGACTTCGAGTTCGATGTCTTCGCGGCGGTCAATGCGCTCGATGCGGCCGTCGCGGATGTGCACGATGCGGTCGGAGACGTCAATCATCTTCAGGTCGTGGGTAGCGGAGATGACAGTCACACCGCTCTCCACGTTCAGTTCCTTAAGTAGTTCGATGATCTCCTTGCCGGTGTGCAGGTCCAGATTGCCGGTGGGCTCGTCCGCCAGGATGATAGCGGGGCTGTTGGCCAGCGCCCGCGCCACGGCCACCCGCTGCTGCTGACCGCCGGACAGTTCGTGGGGCTTGTGGTGCAGGCGCCCGCCCAGACCGACCAGTTCCAGCAGCATCCGGCCCCGCTCTAGCATCTCGTCGCTGGACATCCCCGCAAAGATCATGGGCAGGGTAACGTTCTCCAGCGCGGTCATAACCGGAATGAGGTTGAAGGTCTGGAAGATATACCCGATGGTGTGGCAGCGCTGCCAGGCTAGTTCGTGGGCGCTGAGTTGGGCCATGTCGGTCTCGTTAATGTAGCAGGAACCGGAGGTGGGCTTGTCGAGGCCGCCGACCAGGTTAAAGAGGGTGGACTTGCCCGAGCCGGAAGGCCCCATGATGGAAAGGTACTCGCCGCGCCTTATATCCAGGTCCACGCCGCGCAAAGCCGGCACCTCCACATCGCCCATCTTGTAGATCTTGGTCAGTCCCCGAGTGCGGACGATGTACTCGTGGGTGGTAACCGAGTCGTCGCGGATCAGTTCCGCCGCCCGCTGGCGCAGGGCATGGCCGGCCGCCTCCACCACCGCGCTCATGTCGGCGTGGCATTGGGGACATACCGTCACAATGCCCGCGGTCTCGATCTGCTCGCCGCACTGCGGACAGGTGTATTTCGCCATAGCACTCGCTCCTTATAGGATTCCCGGCGGGACTCCGGGCTAGATCTCGGTGCGCAGGGCTGCCGCCGCCGGCATCTGCGCGGCGCGAATGGCCGGGGGGATAGCCGAAGCCAGGCTCAGCGCCGTCCCGATGGCCAGCGCCAGCAGCACATAGCCGGAGAGTTCCGCCCAGTCAATCTTGGCGGTGACCGAGAAGCCCGCTTTGACCCCGTAGTAGAGCAGAACAAAAAGAAAGCCTAGCAGGATGCCCGCGACCGAGCCCAAGGCCCCCACCACGACAGACTCGATGAGGAAAAGGCGCACGATGAAAGAGTCCAGTGCCCCCAGGCACTTCATGGTCCCGATCTCCTGGAAGCGCTCGGTGACCGACATCAGCATCGAATTGGTGATCCCGATGCCGCACACCAGCAAGGACATAATCACTAGCCAGGTCGTGCGGGCGCTCCGCTCCTGATCCTCGGAGCCGGCCGTGGTGGGCGCCGGCGCCTCCCCGGCCGGCCTTTCCGCCCCCGCGGGTGTGGCAGTCCCGGAGGCTGTCTCGCCCCCCGCGGCTGGCTTGCCCCCCCCGCGCACCGCCTCGGCCGCCGCCGCCAGGGTCTGCTCCTGCTGTATGCGAGCCTTGGTCACGCCTTCGCTGAAGATTCGGTCGGACCAGACGTAGGTCAGGAAGGCCACGCCCAGGATGATCCCGGTGGCGGTGATCGCCGCCCGTCCCAGTCGCAAGACCACGCTCTTGAGGCTGATGCGGAAGGCATCGGACCAGGGCAGGCTGATCTGCGCTTGGATCTGCAAAGACTTGGCACCGCCGCCACCCGCGACTTGCGCCAGTTTCTTGACGTCCATCATCGCTGCGCTCACCACCAGGCAAACTCAAGTGCCGGGCGCCCCCCGAACCAGCCGCTCGCGGGCGCTCCCCGGTTAACTCAACGCAGGCTAGGCAACCATTGTTTCCCTATTTCGCTTTACGCGGGAGCCATTCCTCCTGCCCGCAAAAAATTGCCTGCCGCCCGCTGGGATACGCCCGACCGGCGATTGACACCACTTCCCGACCCGCCTACCATGCTTGGAGCCGCCACCGCCACAGGGAGGAAGAACCCTGATGTCTCGACTGCAAAGCGGCCTCGTCCAGGTTTACACTGGCGAGGGCAAGGGAAAAACCACCGCCGCCCTGGGCCAGACCTGGCGAGCCCTTGGCGCCGGCCTCCGGGTGCACTTCTTGCAGTTCCTCAAGGGGGGAAAGCCGACTTCCGAGGCCCGCCTGGCCGAGCGCCTCGCCCCTCAGTTGGTCTTCCGCCACCTGGAGCATCCCTGCACCCCCGAACTCTTGCGCGGCGAGCCCACCGAGGCGGACCGCGACTACGCCCGCCGGGCCTGGCAGATTGCGCGTGAGGTGCTGGCCGATCCGCAATGGGACCTGGTGGTGCTGGACGAGATCAATAATACCATTCACCTGGGACTGGTGTCGCTGGAGGAATTGCTGACTGCGCTCCGCCAGCGTCCGGCGGGGATGGAAGTCATCTGCACGGGTCGCCACGCACCGCCGGCGCTCGTGGAGTACGCCGATCTGGTCACGGAGATGCGCGCCGTCAAGCACCCCTATGAGCGCGGGGTCCGCGCGCGGCAAGGGATCGAGTACTGAGTGAAACGTGGAACGTGGAAAGTGGAACGTGGAACGTGGGGGGACAGCACGAGGGAGATACGGCGCCTTCCTCTCGAGCACATGCCGGTTGCTCGGCAACCCCAAGCCCCGGCCGTCCTCCTTTCTGCGCCTTCCACCTTCCGCTTTCCACTTTCCGCGTTCCACGTTCCACTGCTCCCCCAAAGACAAGAGGCCCCGACCACAGCCGGGGCCTCTTGATTTACGTCGTCCGGGTTGCTGGCGGTCTAGAAGTTGACAACGACACCCAGCGTGACCAGTTGCGCGTCATCCAGGCCCAACATCGCCGAACCGGTCAGATCGCTCAGCATCTGGCGAGCATAGGTGCAGGTGATGTTCACTCCGTCGGCAACCTGCCGCTTCACGCTCAGAGCCCACAGTTGATCATAGGGCACCTCAGCAACCCCGGCGAAGTTGGTGGTGTAGTGCCGCCCGCCGGAGTACAGGTTGTTGCCGAAGAAGTTGCTCTTGTTGTCCAGCGAGTAATACTGGGCCTTCCAGTCCCAGGCGAGGGCCTTGAAGGTCAGAGCACCGCCCACTACCTCGAGGTTGGGCTGGACTAGCGGGTTCCGGAGCCACAGCTCCCAGGGGAGCCAGCGGCTTCCCTCGCCGCTGCTGTAGACCTCGAAGTAGGGGTTGAGGCTGGAGTAGAGGGGGTTGTACTCGGCATCCGCCATCGAGTAGAACCCCTTAAGAGCCCAGTTGCGGCCCTTCCAGACGTCTACCGTGGCCATCAAGGCTTCGGGATCGTTGTGGGCGACGAAGTCTTCGCCATCCACGTCCTTGATCTGCTTGGCGTACTCGACCTGCAGTTCGCGGCCGCCCCAGAAGCGAGCCCAGGCATCCACGCTCCAACCGGCCTCGCCGCCGACCCCGCTAACCAGCCAGTTGCCACCCAGGCTGTAACTCGGCTTCTGGTAGGATAGGCGCGCGCTCAGGTAGCCGTCGCCCAACTCCTTAACCGGGGTGGAGAACCCGTAGGTAGCACCGCCGGCAAAGGTCTCCAAAGCCAGGCTGCTACCGAACAGGTTGTTCCACGCCAGGCGCATCCCCTGCTGGGATTGCCGAGAGTTGTTCACCAGTAGCCCCATGCCATAGGCCTGGAACTGGCGCCCCAGCGTCATGTGAGCCTTGGGGAAGATGCGCCACTTGAAGTCCAGGACGGCCTCATCCAGCCAGACCTCCTCGCCATCGTGCGCCCACCCGCTCCAGTAGGGGATCTGGGCCGCGCCGACGCCGTCATAGTAGTAGTACTCGAGGCCAGTGAACCCATCCAGGGGCAAGACGACCTGTTCGCCTTCAGAGCGCACAAACAGGGCCGTCGGAGCCGGATCAGTGTCCCGGACCTTCAGCATCACGCGGGCGTTGAGGTCATCGGTAACCTTGCCCTCGACCCCGACCTTGACGGTCAGGTTGTCGAACTCGTTGCGGCCGATGTCCAGACCGCGGACCAGGTCGCCGGAAGGGCCCTGAGCCACACTGGCCAGTCCCAGGCGATAGTCAACCCACCCGGTGACCCGGGGGCCGCGGGGGGCCTGCTCGAGGGCGCTGACCCGATCGGACAGGTTGTAAACATCGTCCGTCAGATAGTCCATGTTGTCCTTGAGGTCCTTGAGTTCTTTCTTGAACTCATCCACCAACTTCTGGCAGATCGCTTGGACCTGAGCCTCATCTACTGTGCCGGCGGGACCCGCAGGGCCCTGAGGACCAGCGGGACCGGCAGGACCGGCGGGACCAGCAGGACCAGCAGGACCCTCAGGACCAGCGGGACCAGCAGGACCGGCGGGACCAGCAGGACCGCGCATGGCCGGATCCTTGGCCAGGGCGTCCAGCATGCGGCTGATCGCCATGGCGAACTCATAGCGGGTCATGGCCCGATTGCCCCGGAAGGTGCCATCGGGGTAGCCGATGATGATGCCCTTGTCAACCAACTTCTGGACCGCGTCATAGGCCCAATGGTCGAAGGGCACCGTCTCGGCCGGATTGTACTGCGCCAGGACCGGCAGGGCGATGAGGCCCAAGGCCAGCACCAGGCATACTGCTAGGATCTTACGCATTTGGGGTAGTTACCCTCCTTGTAGGTGGTCGTCGAGGAGACAAAAGCGTCACGGTCAGTCCGGGCGCCTCGTCTCTCCGGAGCGGCAAGACCACGGCTACAAGGGGCAAGGGGGAGTGTCCTAAGTTTCCTCGTCCCCACCCGTTGCAGCGAGGCTTGCATGGCTCCGCCCTTCTGCACGGACCCCCGTCGGCCTGGCCTGTGGAGGACCCTCCCTTCTTCGGCCGGGTATCGGCAGACGGCGTACAGAAGCGCTCGACATGTGGGGCTCTCGCCCCACCTACGGCGCCGAAAGCATACACCTTTCCGGGCCGTAAGTCAAGTTGATAGACACCTCGGCCAGCAGAAAGGTTCGCTTGAGGTCTGGCCCATTTGTGGCCGAAGGAAGCCAGCGGTCGCCCCCAGCCAGTTGGTGACCCGCACAAAGCCGCCGAGAAGGAGAATCCGGCTGTGCCCTTGAATATGTACAGTGTGATGGGATCCCGCCCTTTGGTGGCTCTGGTGCTGGTCATGCTGCTAGGGGGTCCTTGCCTGGGGCAGGCGAGCAATCCCTCTGCCGGCGAAGATTGGGGCACGGCCTGGTTCCCGGACTGGCAGTTGTCGTTGCGGGTGCCTCCGGGCTGGCGGCTAGACTGCCCGCTGCTTGCCTCCGAAGCCCGCCTCGTTTCCCCCCAGGGAACCGAGATTGCCGTGCGCCTGTGGATCGGCGCCGTGGAAGTCACCGCCGAGCAGGCAGCAGAGGAGTACCGGCAAACCTTGGGCGCGCAGGCGCAGGGAGCGCGCACGTCCGAGCCGGGTGTGGTTGCCGCCGGGGGACTGCGCGGCGTCTGGTTCACGGTCGAGGGGGACTCCGGAGAGCGCCCACTGCTGGCTTACGTCGCGTACGCGTCCGGGATGAAACGAATAGCCCTGGCCGTGCGGGGAATCAGGGGTCACGCGGAAGCGGCCCGCCAGCGGCTGGAGGCGACCGCCGCCAGTCTGCGCCTGGGCGTTGCCGCAGCGCCGCCGGTGTCCGCGCCCTCCTCGGAGGCTGCCCTCCCTCCCGACATCACCCCGCCCGCCACGCCTGCTTTGCCCGCACCCGCCCCGGCTTCTTCACCTGCCCCCTTGCCGGCAACCGACCGGGTGGTGGTGGCCGGCTTCCTGCTCACGGTGCCTGAGGGTTGGCGGACTAGCCTCGAGGGCGGCACGCTCTGGGTGGAAAAGCCGGAGCAAGCGATCGGCTATTTCCTCTGGCCAGCCCGAGCCGGGGAGGAGAGGACTAGCGTCGCCGACCTGCCTGTCCGCTGGGCGGCCGAAGCGGGGCTAGAACTCCACCTGCGCTCCGCCCCCGTGCGACAGGGCAACACCTGGTTTGCGCTGGGCAATCTCACCCGGCGCCTTCCGGTCGTTGCCGCCATCTATGCGTGGGTGGGCAGGGAAACAGTGCTGGTGACAGGCGTGTATGCTCCCCGCGACGCCTGGGATGAGGCCCTGCAGAGCGCCCAGTGGCTGAGCGAGACCCGCACCCTGGGCTGGCGTCCGGCGGAACCGCCCCCCGTCGAGACCCCGCAGACCTGGGTGGACCCTAGCGGCGAGATCTCCCTGCGGCTGCCTGCCGAGTGGAAAGCCCAGGGGGAGGTGCGCCAGTACAACCGCCGCCCGGTGATCGCGATCACCGCGCGGGGCGGGGACCTCGAATTTGCCTGGTATCATCCCTTCACCCCGGTCTTCCGCGACCTCACTCCCATTCTGCAAGCAATGGGCGAGACCGAAGGCGGCCAGTACCGCGAGGCCGACGGGGAAGACTACCTGCGCATCCTGGGCTGGCGCAGCCCGCCGCAGTTCGTCGAGTACCTGCTGGCGCAGCCCTTCGAGCGACTGCGCGACGCCCGCGTCGAGCGCAGCGTGGGCAGTGAGCAGGTGGCGGCGCTGCTCCCGGGAGAAGAGGGCCGGCGAGAAGGCGCGGTGGTGTGGGTCAGGGGCACCCGCGAAGGCCAACCGCGCGAGGCCGTCTACCTCGTCGCCACGGCCTCTCTGCCGCTGCGGGAGGGTGCTTTTCGCTGGCAAGCGGCCGTCTGTTCCCTGGAGTATCCACAAGGCGAGCAAGCCAAGGCCCTCCCCATCTTGCGGGCCCTGGCGGCCGGCACCCAGGTGGAACACCCGCGTAGCGCGACCGGACTGGAGCTAGCCCCGCTGGTGAGGGCCTTGCCGGAAGCAGCCGCCGAGGTGGCAGCGGTCGCGGGGGCGAGCAGAGGCCCTACCTCCCTGCTGGGGCCTGGCTACGAACCAGCCGCTCCGGAGCGCCCG
>CALFVE010000255.1 GCA_937928475.1 uncultured bacterium
GAGGGCCTCACGGCTGCCTCGCCGGGTATGGGATCGCGGCGGCATCGTCTACTTGGACAATTCCCAGGTGTCGCGCGGCCCACCGGAACCAGCCCTTCACAGTCTCTGCCCGGCGCCACGCGGTCGTAGCGTTGTATCTGGTGCTCCGCTCGATGAGACCGGCAATCTCCCCAACCGTGATCCGTCTGTCGGACCTCCCCGCCGCACCAGAGGGTGCTTGCACACTTGAATGGGTGCTGGGGAAAACGGCCCTTTTCGGTTGGCGGGAGGGCGCTTCTCCCGAAAGGCGATGATTCGGCGTGGCGGTCTAGCAAAGCACTGGACAAACGATCTATTCTCTAATAGTGTCCGTGTTGGGTGGTGGCAGAGATCCTCTCTGCCGGCAGGGATAGCAATGGTCGATGGTAAGTTCGAATACGTGGTAGGAGGGCGGTTCCAAATGCCGTGGGCATGGGATCGGCACATTGTCTCCGTGGTACGGGACCGGGTGCGAACCGAACGGGGGAGTCTCCACTGGGTACAAAGAAGGGTCAGACCTCGGTTCATCCTGGTTATGTGAGAAGAAGACCCGAAGCGGATGCGCCGGCGGAGAGGCAGCCTAGAGGAAAAGACACGGGAATTATTCGTGCGGTGCGTTGGGGCGGCCTCGGTGAGCGCGCATATCATGCGGGAAGAGACCTCTGGGCAGAATGGCGCGAGGGTTGGTGTCAGCGTCGGGATGGGCCTTCTCTTTGCCACTGCCCCAATCCTTCCCACTCACGCGGCAGTCTCAGCACCCGGTTGACAAAGGCCTTGCGCGCGTAGAATCCGCGGCTTGTGCTTCCGTGTCCCGGGCCCTTCGTGCGAGCCTGGATGAGAACTCCCATATGGCTGTGCACAGCCTCGAGGCCCCCGCGACGAAGGGCGCTGCGAACTTCTTCGTAGTCCGAGCGGATTTGCTCGTACAGCTCCGCGTCGTCAAGGGTGAACTGCACCACGTCCACTAGCGGGGAGGATGTCTCGTGTTCGTCCACCCAGAGGCGCGCGCACACCACCATGCTGCGCATCTTGCTGAGCACGTGGCTGTGCTCAAACGGGGTCGCCGCCACGTGCACGGGGTCGAGCATGGTTATCTGCATCGTCTCCTTCGCGGTCACCAGCCCTGTCGTCTTGAGCCTGTACAAGGAAACCAGCTTCAGTTCCCACGAGCCGAAGTTAGGGGCTTGCGCAGAGCCCGGCGATAGGCCGAGGGCGCGTTCCAGGACGTGACCCGCCCACCCCTTGTTTCTCTTCCCCTCGCGGAACACCGTCACGCCGTGCCGCTCGGCCAGTTGTCTGAGGTCCTGGCCGATCAGTAATCGCAACTTGGCGAGCGCTATCTCGCGTTCCATACCCCTATGCTTGTTTTGGGCTGAGGTCGTGGTCGGCTCGCGACGGAATACCGGGCAGTGCTCGCGCGACCGCCCGGATACGCTTAGCCGCAAGGTCCAAGTACGCGGCCTCCAGCTCAATCCCCACAGCCTGTCGCCCGAGCTCTAAAGCCGCGATCACTGTTGTCCCGCTGCCTACGAAGGGGTCAAGCACCCTCTCGCCCGGGTTCGTCGAGGCTCTGATGATTCGCCGGAGCAGCGCCAGCGGCTTCTGTGTCGGGTGTTTGCCGAACGCTTTCTCCTCTTTGCTGGGAGGGTAGATCTCCCATACGCTCGTCATTTGCCTTCCGCGGGCCTCGCGCTTCATCGCCTCGTAGTTGAAGGTATGACGACTCTTTTTGGATTTGGCTGCCCACAGGACGATCTCCGTCGCGTGGGTGAAGTAGCGGCAACTGAGGTTAGGCGGTGGGTTCGGCTTGACCCAGACGATGTCGTTCAGGATCTTGTACCCAATCTGCTGCATTGCGTAGCCGACGGAGTAAATAATGTGGCTGGTGCCCGAGACCCAGATGGTGCCGTCGTCCTTCAAGACCCGCCGGCATGCCTCCAGCCACTGGAGCACGAACTCGTGATCAGCCTCAACACCCATTGAGGCATCCCACTTCCCCTTGTTAACCGACACCATCTGCCCGGCGTGACAGGTGATTCCATTGTTGGAGAGAAAGTAGGGCGGGTCTGCGAAGATCATGTCGAAGTACCCGGCGGGAAACTCTGGGAGAACCGTTAGGCAATTGCCATGTATGAGGGCATAGTCCTCCCCTACCTCGTAGGCGTCTACGGGGATTTCCTGAAGCACCGGATGCACGGGACCCAGATGCCCTCGTGGGGCGGTAGCCATGATCGCTTCAGATCATAGGGCGGCTAGGCCGCTCTGTCAACGCTGTGGTCGTCGGGCGCTTGACACCGCCCTGTGTCTGCGCCTACACTCCCCTGGCATGAGCCGCCCCAGCGAGAGTCCCGCGGAGATTCGCGGCCTGCCCCTGCGGCCGCGCACCGAATGGCTGCGGCGGCGCTTCGGCCTGAGGCCGCGCCAGGCGCTGGGCCAAAACTTCCTGGTCAACGAGGGCGCGGCCCGGCGCCTTGCGGAGGCGGCGGTTGAGCCGGGTTTGCCGCTGCTGGAAGTCGGCGGCGGCCTGGGCGCGCTGAGCGTGCCCCTGGCGGAGAGCGGCCTGCCCCTGACCGTCGTGGAGATTGACGAAAAGGCGGCGGAGGCGCTGGACTGGTTGGTGGGGGACCTGGCGCACGTGCGCGTCGTGTGCGCGGATATTCTGCAGGTGGACCTGCGGACGCTGGCGAAGGGCGCGGCGCCGGCCGCGCAGGCCTCCTTGTCTGTCCAAAGAGCGGGCTGGGCGCAGGCAGGCGAAGACACCTGTCCTACTAACACGGGCGGTGCAAGCGGTGCTCGTGTAACCGCTGAGGGCGGGCAGGCTGGAAGCCTGCCCTACGCGGGTGCAGAGGCCGGAAATCTCCTCCAGGAGGGCGGGCAGGCCGGAAGCCTACCCTACGCGAGCGGGCAGGCTGGAAGCCCGCCCCACGCGAGCGGGCAGGCCGGGAGCCTACCCTACGCGGGTACGGCAAGCAAGCCGTGCGGTATAGCGGAGGGGGAGGTAGCCGCCACGCCAGAGAGGAGCGCCGGCGCGGTGTCTCCGTCCGGCTTCCGACTTTCGACTTTCGACTTGCGACTTCCGCCTTCCGCCTCACCACTTCTGACCGCCGTGGGGAACCTGCCCTATTCCAGCGGGGGGGCCATTCTGCAGAGGCTGTGGGCGCCGGATTCCCCTTGTGGGCGGATCGTGGTGACCGTGCAGCGGGAGGTGGCCGAGCGTTTGCGGGCCGAGCCGGGGAGTAAGGCCTGGGGGCCGCTCAGTGTGTTGGCGGCGCTGCACACGGAAGGGACGCGGATCATCGCGCGGCTCAGTCCGGAGAGTTTCGTGCCGGCGCCGAAAGTTGAGTCAACTGCGCTAGTCATGGAGCGGCGCCGCACTCCGCCGGCGGGCCTGCCCAATTGGGAAGCAGTGGGGCGTGCCTTGCGCGGCGCCTTCGGCACCCGCCGCAAGACCCTGAGCAACTCGCTGCGCTTCGCCTTGCAGTTGGCACCCGCGCAGGTGACGGGTATACTGAACCGGGCCGGCCTGGACGGCCGGCGCCGCGGAGAAACCTTGAGCCTGGAAGAACTGCTGGCGCTGGCCCGGGCCCTGCGCGAGAACTGAGCCGCCCCGAGGCTGAAATAGCAATCGTAGACGACCAACCAGGGATTCTCTGCCACCATCTATGACTCCTGTCCCCCGTCTCATCAATATCCGCGCCTACGCCAAGGTCAACCTCACCCTGGAGGTGCTCGGCCGGCGGCCGGACCGTTATCACGAACTGCGCAGCGTGGTGCAGACGGTCAGCCTGGCCGACGAAATGGTCTTGCGTCCGGACCGGCAGGGAACGAAACTGCTGCTCAGCGGCTATCCCGTCCCTGGGGGCGACGATAACCTGATCATGGCGGCTATCCGGCAGGTAGCGTCGCGCTTCGACCTGGAGCGCGACCTGGAACTGCGCGTGCGCAAGAACATTCCCCCGGGCCGGGGACTGGGCGGAGGTTCGTCGGACGCGGCGGCGATTCTGCGCGCTCTCGGCTGCCTGCACGACTGGGCGGTAAGCCGGGAAGCCCTCTACGGGGTGGCGCAGGAACTGGGAAGCGATGTGCCCTTGTTTCTGCGCGGGGGGACGCTGCTGATGGCCGGGCGCGGCGAGCGCGTGCAGCGCTTGCCGGGGCCTACCCCTGACTTTAGCCTAGTCCTCACCTGGCCGGACCTCTCCATTCCTACCGAGGCGGCCTATGCGCTCCTGGACCCTCAGGACTTCAGCGACGGCGCCACCACCGCCCGCCTCTGGGAACATCTCTCCCGGGGGGAACCGCCCCGGCCTGATCTGCTCTGCAACGCCTTTGAGCGCGCCGTTTTCGCCCGCTGGCCTGTGGTAGCACGGCGACACGCGGAACTCAGCGAGATCGCCGGCGTCCCCGCCCGCCTCACGGGCAGCGGCTCAGGGCTGTTCGTGATTACCGACCAGCCGGAGGCGGTGGTGGATCAATTGCACGCCCGGGGCCGCCAGGCGGTGGCGGTACACCCGGTGGCCGAGGGACACATCCTAGATTGCCGCTCGGTGGAGGGGGGAAACCATGGCTGCGCTTAGCCTTCCCGCCGTGGTGCTGGCCGGCGGAAGTGAGCCGGAGGCGGTAGCCCGATATCTGGGACTGCCGCACAAGGCGCTGGCGGTAGTCGGGGGCAAGCCCGCGCTGGTGTGGGTGATCGAGGCGCTTCTGGCCGCCGAGAGGATAGGGCCAGTGGTGGTCTCCACGCAACTCGACGCAGTCGCGCAGATTGTTCCCGAGGGTGTGGGCGTGGCTTGGGCGGGAGGGAGCGGCTTTCTGGACACGCTGGCGGCGGGCTTTGCCTACTTTGCGGACGCCGACAAAGTGCTGCTCGCCACCGGGGATCTGCCGCTGCTCTCCCCGGCGGCGGTGGACGACTTCGCGAGACGGGCGCTCGACAGTGGCGCGGAATTGTGTTACAGTACCGTGGAGGAGAAACGCCTGTCAGCGCTGCCCGGGCAGCCCTCGCGGCTGCTCATCCGGCTGCGGGAGGGCCGCTATGCGGGCGGGAATCTGGTGGTGATGAGCCGACGGTTTTTCCAGCAGGAGGCTCCGCGGGTGCACCTAGCCTTTGCCGGGCGCAAGAGCGGACTGGCTCTGGCCCGGCTGCTCGGCTTGCGCTTCATCTGGGGCTTGTTCCGGGGCAACCTAAGTATTGCGGATATTGTGGCCAAGGCCGAGCGGATTTTGCGAGTACCCTGCCTGGCGGTAG
Source organism: uncultured bacterium (assembly GCA_937928475.1). Taxonomy (GTDB): domain Bacteria; phylum Armatimonadota; class Zipacnadia; order Zipacnadales; family Zipacnadaceae; genus Zipacnadum. Next base: position 5,264 of record CALFVE010000255.1, read on the forward strand.
ACTCGCAGTACCCGGAGATCGCCTTCGACCTAGACAAGCCGGAGCACATTGCGATGGCGGAGGAAGCGCTGGCGCAACACGCCGCCGCGCAGAGGCGCGAGCCGTAGAGGGCGGACTTCGCATACCGAGCTCCGCCCGGCCGGGCACGTCAAGATCGGTCACGCGGGCGGACATTGCCTGCTTGCGGTCGGCAGGGTCCATCCTCACCGGGGCCCGTGCCAATCGCTTACCGTTGCGCTGCCGTTCTGCCGTCGTTCTGCTGCCGTTCTGCCTGCCGTATCCTGGGGCGTCGCCAAGCGGTAAGGCGCGGGACTTTGGATCCCGTATTCGTAGGTTCGAATCCTACCGCCCCAGCCAGAGTCTGAGACTAGTGGCGGCGCAGCGCCCCGCCGGGGCAGAGGGCGCCCTGCAAGGCCGCCGGACCGGGCGTAGGCAGGGCGACGGCCCGCCAACAATCGCTCCGCTCACGCCACCGGCCCTCCGGTGGCGCCAGTCCCCTCACACATCGGGCCGAAGGAGGTTCGGGTCGTGGACAGGTACGGAGAACTGAGGGTTTTTGCCGGCTCCTCCAATCCAGCCCTGGCGCAGCGCATTGCCGAGGAACTGGGGGTATCCCTGTCCGACGCTACGGTGGGACGCTTCTCCGACGGGGAAGTGGCGGTGCGAATTGACGTCAACGTGCGGGGCACTGACGTCTTCATCATCCAGTCCACGTGCGCCCCCTGCAACGACAATCTGATGGAACTGCTCATCATGATTGACGCTTGCCGGCGAGCCAGCGCCCGGCGGATCACGGCAGTCATGCCCTATTTCGGCTATGCCCGCCAGGACAAGAAGTCGCGCGGACGGGAGCCGCTCAGCGCCAAACTGGTCGCGAATCTGATCACCGCGGCGGGGGCGGACCGGGTGATCGCCGTAGACCTGCACACTGACCAAATCCAGGGCTTCTTCGATATCCCCGTGGACCACC